>NZ_JAUBQM010000005.1:0-157801 GCF_036701245.1 Microcoleus sp. Pol14D4 | reverse complement strand
TGATTGTCGGTATGATCGAATCAATGACGTGGCGATCGGCTAGCTCACTCTTTTAAGATACAAGGGGCGGGTTCACCAACAATCTCAGGCTAAAACCAACCATCTCAAAAACCCGCCCCCACCCAACGGTAAACACTATTAATCAACTGCGACGCAGCCGAAGTTCTATCGGAAATATAGTACCTTTACCAGGCTGCCCAAAACACTTTAAGTCTCCTTTGTGCTGCTCTACAATTATCCGATAGCTGAGAGCAATTATTGACGAGATAGCTAGTTCTGCCAACCAACAAGGGAGCAGAAAGTGGCCCTGTGAGATATAGCGGTTCGAGCTCTCATATGAGGTACGTAGTTGGGCTTCAGCCCTCATAGTTTCAGTGTTGATATAATCTATCAATCATACCTCATCTTTTTGAGAAAGGCTATATTTGCTAATTCCCATAAGCTGTTGTGCATTTTAAATAGGGTGTGAGGATTTGGTGAAAGCGAACAGGGAACGGGCAACGGGCAACCGACAATATTTAATTTAAATGCACAACAGCTTAGCACCACAAGCAATAAAGGTTAAAACACTCAATGTCTGCTCAAGGGTTTTATCGTCGTTCACTCCCCGATTCTGCTATTGCCTTTTCCTCCGTAGAGGGAAAGCAAATATTTCGAGAAGCGTTGGCATTGGGAGGTATGGAAGGGTATTTTGCTCTAGCGGAACAGTTTCACACTCAAGCAGAACCCGCTTTTTGTGGATTGGGTAGTTTAGTTGTGGTTCTTAATGCCTTATCCATCGATCCGGGTCGCATTTGGAAAGGGGTGTGGAGATGGTATGGAGAGGAATTTTTAGACTGTTGCTTACCTCTTTCAGTCATTAAAGAAAATGGTATCACCTTTGATGAGTTTGTCTGTATAGCACGTTGCAACGGTGCTGTTGTAAAACCTAATCGTTACCACCAAAGCAGCTTGGAAAACTTTCGGCAAGCAGTTGAGGAGGTGAGTGCGGCGTCAGGTGATATTCATCTAGTTGTTTCCTACAGCCGAAAGGTATTGGGACAAACGGGTGATGGTCACTTTTCACCAATTGGTGGCTATCATCCAAAGCGGGATCTAGTTCTTCTGCTGGATGTTGCCCGTTTCAAATATCCACCTCACTGGGTTTCTCTGCCTTTGTTATGGCAAGCGTTTGAAGCTCTCGATCCGGTCACTAATCAATGTCGAGGTTATATTTTATTGCAGAAGAGTGAAAGGTTGCCAGAAACCTTCTTTCATGTTGCTTGTGATTTACATCAGTGGCGTAGTGTTGCTCCTTACTTTACAGAAATACTCCCAGATATTCTGAGAAAAGAGCAACCTGATTCCATTGCTTCAGTTGTCAGTACCATCCTGCACCATTTGCCTGTTGAATTCACAACTATGGTGCATACCTCGTCAGAGACGGCAGAGACACTTGAGAAATTACGGGCAGCTATTCAGTTAAATTCACTGTTTGATATTGTTCACCAATGCTTGTCAAGCGATGAGGGGGATGCAATGTCTGTTGTAGGGAAGTGGCCGCAACAGCCATTCGTAGCAGAGATAATAACAGCAATATTACTCTCCTGTCCCGAAACGCTCTATGCGACTCTCAAACCCGAGTTACGACTGTGGTTTAGTGAGGTTCGCCACCTTGAGAAACTACTCCCTCCCTTGGATGTAGAGATATCTAGATTGAGAGAAAAAATGTCAGCACTCCAGGAGTTTTATGTTTTATATTCAAAGGGACATCAGTGTAATATCCCTCAGAGTTAGCACCTACCGCTTTTTGAACTCCCCAAACCTCGACTAACTACAAAAGTGAAAATTAAATAGCAAGATTTAATAATCCGATGCTGGTGCCGGTTGTGGATGAAGATTCGCCGCAGCGAAATATTAGGATTGTGACTGATGCGAGTGAGAAATGGACAACGGAAAAAGTGGAAGTAGTGGTAAAAAAAATGTAGGGCGAACATCTGGCTGGCTGGCTGTTTTTTCCTAAATTCTATTTGATTGACTCTTGGCTGAGGTAATCAGCACATATCTGTTTGTATTCTTCTGCCACTTCAGGATGTGTTTTGAGATAATCCCCGATCCAGTTGCAGCCAAATGCCATTAGTTTATCCAAATCCCAAACCCACAGTTTGATGGTTTTGTCACCGCTAGCGGAAGCCAAAGTCAAGCCATCGGGACTAAAGGCGACGCTCCAAACCGAATTGCTGTGTCCGGTGAGGGTAGCGATGGGTTTTTGGCTTTCCAGATGCCACAGTTTGATGGTGTTGTCACTGCTTGCAGAAGCCACAGTCAAGCCATCGGGACTAAAGGCGACGGAATAGACCGGATTGCTGTGCCCGGTGAGGGTAGCGATGGGTTTTTGGCTTTCCAGATGCCACAGTTTGATGGTGTTGTCAAAGCTTGCAGAAGCCACAGTCAAGCCATCGGGACTAAAGGCGACGGAATAGACCGGATTGCTGTGCCCGGTGAGGGTAGCGATGGGTTTTTGGCTTTCCAGATGCCACAGTTTGATGGTGTTGTCAAAGCTTGCAGAAGCCACAGTCAAGCCATCGGGACTAAAGGCGATGCTCCAGACCGAATCGCTGTGCCCGGTGAGGGTAGCGATGGGTTTTTGGCTTTCCAGGTGCCACAGTTTGATGGTTCTGTCACGGCTGGCAGAAGCCAAAGTCAACCCATCTGGACTAAAGGCGACGGAATAGACCGAATCGCTGTGCCCGGTGAGGGTAGCGGTGGGTTTTTGGCTTTCCAAGTGCCACAATTTGATGGTCTTGTCAAAGCTGGCAGAAGCCAAAGTCAACCCATCTGGACTAAAGGCGACGCTATTGACCGGATTGCTATGCCCGGTGAGGGTAACGATGGGTTTTTGGCTTTCCAAGTGCCACAGTTGGATGGTTCTGTCACGGCTTGCAGAAGCCAAAGTCAACCCATCTGGACTAAAGGCGACGCTATTGACCGAATCGCTGTGCCCGGTGAGGGTAGCGATGGGTTTTTGGCTTTCCAAGTGCCACAATTTGATGGTCTTGTCAAAGCTGGCAGAAGCCAAAGTCAAGCCATCGGGACTAAAGGCGACGCTCCAGACCGGATTGCTATGCCCGGTGAGGGTAGCAATGGGTTTTTGGGTTTCTAGGTGCCACAGTTGGATGGTCTTGTCAAAGCTGGCAGAAGCCAAAGTCAAGCCATCGGGACTAAAGGCGACGGAATAGACCTCATTGCTATGCCCGGTGATGGTAGCAATGGGTTTTTGGGTTTCTAAGTGCCACAGTTTGATGGTGTTATCACTGCTTGCAGAAGCCAATCTCTTGCCATCGGGACTAAAGGCAACGCTTCTGACCGAATTGCTGTGCCCGGAGAGGGTAGCAATGGGTTTGTGGCTTTCTAGGTGCCACAGTTGGATGGTGTTGTCACTGCTTGCAGAAGCCACAGTCAAGCCATCGGGACTAAAGGCGACGCTATTGACCCGATTGCTATGCCCGGTGAGGGTAGCGATGAGTTTTTGGCTTTCCAGGTGCCACAGTTTGATGGTGTTATCATCACTTGCAGAAGCCACAGTCAAGCCATCGGGACTAAAGGCGACGCTTCTGACAGAATTGCTATGCCCTTCCAAATAATTGCGCTCTTTTACTGCGGACACTGCTTGTTGCAGCGCAGCTATCACTCGTCCTCTAATATGTTTTGTCGTCTCCGCTGAAGCATCTAGTTGTTTGAATGCTTGCCCTGCCTTTAATGCTTCCAACAGTGCTTGGAATGTCTGTCCTGAACGAAATGATTCATTAGAAAAAGCACTTTCCTGGATGACATTTGCTAAATTCTGAGCTTGAGTGACTTTATAGGTGGCTAATTGCTCTGCTTTAATTAGCGTCTGATTCGCTTCAGTCAAAATTTTATTCGCTTGTTTTTGTGCTTCTAACTCTCGTTCAACTTCCAGTTGTTGGACTTCCCGACTGGCATTTAAAAACTGATAATCCAAATCGCTCAAACTTTTATCGGCTGCCCAATTTTGAGCATCTTGCAAGGCTTGACCCCGCAACAGTCGCGATTCATCTTGGCAATCAGAATCTTGCCAAGCTTTAAAACTTTCGCTGTAAGGGCGGAAATTCGCTAATTGTTTTTCCACCCAATCAAGGTTAAAAACCGATTGATAAATCCGGTTATAAACTTTAAGTTTGCCAGACTGCTTAACCACCAACCCAGTCAATCGTAGTTCCATTTGTTCGGGACTATCATCAGTCGCTATTTCATTGTGCTGCAAAATTTGCTGATATAGTCCCAATAACCTACTTGCCCGTTGTTCGCTGCGTAAAATGCGATCGCGAATCGTCTTTAAATGCTCTGGTTCATCCTGCCCTTCCCAATTTTCAATCACCTTTTCTCGGACTAAATCTCCCACCCACTCAGCAGGATTGTGAATTGAGGCAGAGTTGGCATTATCGAGCAGTATTTTACAAAGTTTTTGTGTTAAAAATGGCTGTCCGCCCGTCCAATATAATACTGCTTCTAACAAAGTTTTAGAATTTTCTACTTGAGTTTCTAACCCAACTGCCAAAGGTTGGGCTTCGGCTAATTGAAACCCCGTTAACTCTATACCTCGACCAATATTAAAAGGAGTGCGTCGCTTGTCTTGAATTAAATCTGATGGAGTTGCTACCCCTAACATCGTAAATGTTAATCGACGATAGTCGGGTTGATCAGCTCGATTATTATAGCAATCACGAATTACAGCAAAAAAATCTTCTATTTTAAAACTTAAACTCATTAAACTGTCCGATTCATCGACAAAAATTACTATATCTTCTGAGATGTTTTTGAGTAATACTTCTTCAATAAATTTACTAAATCGTTTAACATTTGATAGTAAGCTGTTCTGCTCCCACCATTCATCTAAATCAAAAACGTCATACAAATCTAATCGGCTGACGATGCTATCAATCACGCCTGCATACCACTCTTCTGGCGTAATATCTGAGGTGCCAATTTCTGTGATATCAATGCTACTACAGGCGATTCCCTCTGCTTGTAACCGCTGCATTGTCCGCACTCGCAGGGATGATTTTCCCATTTGTCGGGCATTAAGAACATAGCAAAATTCTCCGGCTTTTAAAGCTTGATAAAGTTCTTCATCCGCCTTTCTAGTGACATAAGTTGGGGCGTTTGCTGGCAGGCTCCCTCCAACTTGATATTGATAATCTTTCATAGGTCATTGTTAATTTATATATGAAAATCCGAGAATCAAGGAATCAATTTGTACAGCCGTACAGGTTCAGAAATTCCCTTTAACTGTTGCATTCCTAAGTCAATCACATTTAAAGATAAATGGGTTTTAACGACTTGATAAACTGTTTCAGAAATACAGATTCCTCCTGGCTGTGCTTTCCCTTCTAAACGAGCCGCTAAATTTACACCAGCCCCTCTGATATCATTATTAAGAGAGAATATTTCCCCCAAGTGAATACCAATCCGGTGTTGGAGGACATGACTCGGAGGTAAGCTTGTAGCAGCTTCGGCGAAATTTCGTTGTATTTCTAGCGCACAGGCGACTGCTTTTACGGCACTTTCGGGAAAGCAAATTAATAAACCATCGCCCATTTCTTTAAGGACTTTGCCTTGATGTTTAGCGCAGATGCCTCGGATGATGTTGAAATCTCGATTCACTAATTCTAGTGTCAGCTTTTGGTTGGCAACTGATAAGGCGGTGGAATTAACGACATCCGAGAAAATAATAGCTGCTAAATTACTCTCTACGTGCAAGCTTGATTGGTTATTAATTTGTTGCACAGCAGTCATATTCTGTTGGGGAGAGGCTAGGCGATGGCGAAAATATTCACGATACAAACCACACAATGGCATTACAGCATTCCCCTGAAATTTGATCAACCCCATGCTTCGCAATTTAAAAGCCTCTCCCGTTTTTATCTCTACAGGTTGTTCGCTGTTAATCACTTGTCTAATTGTTGCTGCTAGTTCTGTATCTGTTTCCAAGTTAACTAAATGCCGTCGTAAATGATCGTAGTAAGGGCCTTCTTCAGTAGGAGCGACTTCTAGCAAGCGCTCTAAGGTAATTCTCCCCCTGGCAATTTGGTAGAGAGCAACTCGCACTAAATAAGGATGACCGCCCACCATTTCCATCAGGTCACAAATCTCTTGATTTGACCAATTTAATTGGTGTCGATTCACTAAATCTGTTACCTGTCTCTGATTGAGTTCAGGTAACTCTATGGGCAATCCCACGTTAAATGGCGACTGATTAATATTGAGAGGAATATAAACTTCTTGAGAGTGACAAATGACTAACCTTAGCTTTTTCCAAATTTCCTCATTTTTCCCCCGCTCGTGCCAAGCTCGTAATAATCCAAAGAAGTCGGTGGCTATTTCCGAATGCTGAAAAATCCGATCGACTTCATCTAACCCTAAAACAAGAGGCAGATCGCTGTCAGATAGTAGATAGCGTTGGAAATACTTGGTGCTTTTATTTTTACTGCCGAGAACGCCTTTCCAATATTCTCCTAACCTGTCTTCTAAATTTAATTCATTAGTAATCTCACCACAAAACCACTGCAACAACTCATCAAGATTGGTGAGAAAACAGCCATCTGCCCATTGAAAGTTTAAATAAGCCGTTTGATATCCCTGTTCCTTGGCGCGGTATAAAATTCGCTGCACTAAGGAAGTTTTTCCCATTTGCCGGGGCGCTTTGATTCGGATTAAAGCTCCGGGCTTAACAATAGTTTGGTAGCAGTCCGATTCAATGGGAGGCCGATCGATATATAGGGGTGAATCTAAACTCACAGAACCTTCGGGGTTGTCTAAGTTGAGAAGAGAAACGGGAGGTGCGGCGATCGATCGCGCATTTTCGACCACAGGCGACGACTCCTCAACGATATCGCTAGAAGGATCGGGCGATCGATCTGATTCTTCAGAAAAATCCGACTTCTTCTTTAATACCGGCGTAAGTTCTTCGGAAATTCCTGCCATGCTGATGCTAACGCAACCCAACTTATAGGCACGTTCGATCGACTCCCCCGCCGCCAAGGTATCGTAAAAACCTACAGCAAATTCTCGTGCGGCGTTATCTCCCACCGTTTGCTTCATGCCGATCACGTAGGGAATGTGACGTGCGATCGCCTCAGCTTGCACTTCTGAATAGCAAGCGTTGAGTATGACGCACTCCACGTACTCCTTAAACGCCTCAAACAAAGCTGCCAAAGCTTTGGCATTTACCAGCTTAATCTGCCCCATGTCATCTTCTAGGGCTAAACCCCCTTCTCCTGCACCATGCCCAGAAAAATGCACAACCTCTGGTTTATAATCTAATATTGCTCGCTGCATCTCTCTTGGCGTCACCGCCCACTGTTGCTCAAGTTGAAACTTGTCGCCCTTTTGAGAGCGTTGCAACCCCTCTGCAATTTCCTTCGCCTCTTTCTGTAAGTCCACAGGGGTGGTATTTTTGGGGTTGGCTGCTAAAAACAGGATAGTTTTTTTATTTCGAGTAGAAATACTCATCAATCGAACCTTCACGCTTAGGAGATACTGGAGCTTAAGCACACTACCCCAGTCAGGGCGAGATATTTCTTGCCTTGACGGTATTTAAGCACAAACATCTTTATTTTTGTTGGTCAGTCAATTGGCAGAAAGGAGCACCCTGACTCAAGCATAACCAATCGACAAGGCGATCGCTACTCTCAACTAATCTTTTTAGCTACGTATTCAACAAGTGCGATCGGCTTCCCCTTTTGCAGTCCTATTTCATAAATATCGAGATTCTTTATATTTTTATTTTCATGCCCGAGCCAGGATTTTTTGATGATTATTATTGCCTAAATTAGTACATAAAATCTTCTATACTTCCGCATTTATTTAACCCACGCACTCCGAAAAAAAACGGATTTTTGATCGACTCTGTGGATATCAACAATGATTTATTTTAGTTTACTTAAACAATCACTCAATTCCCCTACCAACCATTCTTTCTCAGCTTGCGGCAAAAATAAGCCAAAACAATAGTTACGCGACTTGGTGCGAATCCGGCAAAAAGTTATCGATATTTTGAGCAATGGCAGATGAATTCCACTCCACTTTACCCGCTGGATATGTTGAGGACTGATTTGAATTTTCCGAGCGAATCGACGATCAACAATCCTACACAAGCACCTACACAACCACATCAAAGCATAAAATAGGGTAAATGTTGTTATACCCAGGATTGATATAACAAAAGATCGCTCATATAATGTCAATAGCCAGTCGGTTAAAGTGTATTCAAACAAGCTACATAGCAAAAATCCCAGAATCAAAGAGAATGGAAGTAAAACTTTATAAATAAAATGAATGAATTGGAAAAAACATTTGAGTTTGCTAGGTGAAAGATCGGGGTGTATCTTGATTAATAACCACCGTTTAGTGTCAATTAAAGTAATTCGGGATTGGGGCGATCGCTTAAACATTTTTTCGCGATTAATCCCGCTTGGCTGTTCCCCTCGCAACGCTGATAAAGCATCTTTTGCTGAGTCAAATCTATCTTCAATTGCGGGTTCAATTATCTTCTCTAACCAGTTGGCAAACTCTGGAGAAATAGAGACGCGATCGCGGAATTTTATCTTCTGCTTTTGTCTGGGTAAATCGGATGGAAATTTCTGGGTTAACAGGAAAAGCAGCGTTGTTCCTAATCCATACAAATCTGTTGATAATACAGCTTTTCCTCTGAATTGTTCTGGTGCCATGTAACCGTAGGTTCCGACAACGGTACTGCCTCCAGTAACGGTATGATGGTAAGTATTTTGAACTGCGCCAAAATCAACTAGGAAGACTCGCCCATTTTTTTGCAGAATAATATTTTGGGGTTTGATATCTCGGTGGATAGTAGGAGGTAACAGCGATTGCAGATAAACTAGAATTTCTAGCACTTTAGAGGCGATATGACGGACTTGCGCTTCATTGGGTTTCCAGCCATTTTCTATTAACTGTGCGAGAGATTTTCCAGGTGCGAGTTGTTGGGCGATATAAAAACAACGATCTTGGGAAGTATCAACTTGAAAGTAGTCAATGTAGCGAGGAATTCCCGGATGATTCAATCCCGATAAAGTTTTTGCTTCTCGTTCAAATAACTCGACTTTCTTCCATTCAGTTGTCAGACGCAGGGATAAAGCTTTGAGTGCAACTTTTTGATTGCTGTTTAAATCTACAGCAGCATAGGTGATTCCAACTCCGCCCTGTCCTAATTTGCCGAGAATGCGATATCTTTCAGCAAGGATTTTTTCCGATTGTTGTAGTGTTTCCATATTGTTATGCCTGGGTTGATTTTGGATAATTAGTCTGTTGCACCGCGATCTCTGAGTATTTTGGCTGCTGCTTCTCGGTCGGGGTTCCAGTTGGTTTCTGCTATCTTTAGCGGTGTCTCGCCATAGCAGTTGGTAGTGTTAATTTTTGCACCTTTAGCAAGTAGCAATTTTAAGATTTCTACCGTGCCATAATGTGCTGCTTTATGCAGTGGAGTTGTGTCACATATATCTCTGTTATTGACATCTGCACCGTTTTTAATTAGCAGTGCAGCAATATCATTGTGTCCGATCGCGATCGCTTGATACAATGGAGTTTGACCGTTCTCATTTCTAACGTTAACCCTTGCGCCATTAGCAATTAGCAGTTCAGCGATATCTTGAGATCCTTGAGCAACAGCAAGATGCAGGGGAGTTTGAAGCAAGTTATTTTTGGCATTAACGAATGCACCTTTGGCAATGAGTTGTTTGGCTACATCCTCAAGTTTGAAATCGACAGCGATATGCAGTAAAGTTCTGCCTTCTTTGTCTTCACTATTAACATCTGGGTTTTTACTAATTAGCAGCGCCACTGTATCCTGAAGTTTCAGGTCTACGGCGATATCCAGTGGAGTTTTTGTTTGATTATCCTGGATATTAATTTCTGCACCTTTAGCAATCAGCAATTTTAAGATTTTTACACTGCCATAATGTGCGGCTTTGTGCAGTGGAGTTGTGCCAGATCCATCTATATTATTGACATCTGTACCGTTGTTAATTAGCAGTGCAGCAATATCATTGTGTCCGATCGCGATCGCTCGATACAATGGAGTTTGACCGTACTCATTTCTAGCGTTAACCCTTGCACCATTAGCAATTAGCAGTTCAGCGATATCTTGAGAGCCTCGATCGACAGCTAGGTGTAACGGAGTATTTCCAGATTCGTCTATAGCGTTGATATCCAGCATTAGCAAAGCAGCAACTTCTTTGGTGGCTGCATAGTGCAGTGGAGTTCTTTTTATACCATCTCTGATAACAACATTTGCGCCGTCTTTAATTAGCTGTTGTACCAACTCCTTAAAGCCTATTTTTGCTGCGTTATGTAATAAAGTTGTACCCTTGCCATTTCGGGCATTGTCTTCTTTGATGTTAATTTTTGCGCCTGCGGCGAGTAGTATCTTTGCGATCGCCTTCGATCGCGCCGTATGTAGAGGAGTCATGCCATTTTTGTTTTTGGCATTGACATCCGCACCTTTAGCAATCAGCAACTTAGCCATTTCAGGCGATCGGGCAAAGAACAGAGGAGTTCTATTAAAATATTGACTTCCTGTCCAGGCGTTAATATCTGCACCTTTAGCAATTAGCGTCTGTGCCACTTTTATGCGATCGGACACAGCAGCGATGTGTAATGGGGTCCAGCCACATCCACCCTTAGCGTTGACATCTGCACCTTTGGCAATTAACAATTCTGCCACCTCTTTTGAGCCAGCAAAGTGTAGTAAATTTTGATCGCCTATCCTGCTATTGGCACTAATACCAAGATCCAGATAATGCCTAACAGTGTTAGTATCTCCCTGTTCGACAGCCTTGACAACTGCATTTGGTGTAAATCCAATCCGGTTAAGGATGGGATATTTAAAGTGATTTAAAACAGCAACAGTAGCAATAGCAGCAATTCCTATTTTTAGGCGCTTTTTCCATTGCGTCGGATTGGATTTAAGGTTAACTATTCGAGGATTGCGAAGAGATTCAAGCGCTTCTTTTGCCGATCGAAAGCGGTTTTCTAAATCTGGCGCTATCATCTTTTTTAACCAATCGGCAAATGCTGAAGAAATCTGAATTTGAGAGCGAAAATCTCCCTCTAGTATATTTGTTGGTAATTCGGCCGGGGAACGGTGGGTTAGTAAATACAACAAGGTCGCTCCTAAACCATATAAATCTGTTGCAGGTACGGCTTGTCCGAGAAATTGTTCTGGAGCCATATAACCATAGGTTCCAACTACGGTACTTCCTCGCATTAAAGTATTGTAATAAGTGTTTTGCACTGCTCCAAAATCTACTAAGCAAACTTCCCCGTCTTTTGGTTGGTGGGAATTAATGGGGGATTTAAAAACAATATTTTCTGGTTTAATATCCCGGTGGATAACAGGTGGTATCTGTGAATGGAGATAAACCAAAATATTCAAAATTTGTGTGGCAATGCGTTTAATTTCGGACTCACTAGCGTGCCAGCCACTTTCGACTAAACTGGCTAGAGATTGCCCTTCTGCCAGTTCTTGTACTATATAAAAACAACGGTTATCGGGAGTATCGACATAAAAATAATCCAAATAACGCGGAATTCCCGGATGATTCAATGTTGATAAAACATTGGCTTCTCGTTCAAAGAGTTCCAGGACTTTCCAGTCATTCATCTTCTGTAAAGACAAAGCTTTGAGTGCGACTCGCTGGTGTGTTTGGAGGTCAACGGCTTCATAAGTTGTGCTACTACCGCCTTCTCCGAGTAGCTTTTTAATTTGATAGTCTTTGACTAAGTTATGGGGAATTTGTTCAACAATATCCATAGCATTCTCCTGGGTTGATGAGTGCCAAGAAACATTTTCTATTTGGGTTTTTACAACCCAAATGTTGAGAAATTTATGCAATGTAATTTGAGTGTTTGAGTATATTTCAAACAAGTCAATAGAAAAGTCAATGACTGACTCTTTATATTTGCTTAAATTTCAATTACCGTATTTCTATGGATAGCTTACCCAGAATTTTTGAGGGGCATATCACCTTTGGCGAAAATTTACGTACGGGATATCGATCGTAATTGAGCCGATAATCATAGCCGACGCGATCGTAAATGCCTGCAAGCAATTCCGGCAAATTAACAATAGGTTCTACATCTTCTTCGCGCAAAGGAAGTTGTCGGTCTTTTTGAGATGCTAGCCAACGTTGGTAGGCTTCTCTATCGCCACTTTCTCTCTCAGCGCCCTCTGCGTCCTCTGCGGTTAATCAAAAAAAGTAGTGATTTTGGATACAATTCCCGACTCAACAGCCGATCGCACTCCTCAATTTTCGGTGGGGATCTAAAATTCACCTAAAGTTCGACGCCCTTTGGCAAAACCCTCCCTAAGATAGAAGTTAGGGGACGATCGGTCTAATAGCCGATTCAGGGGCAAGTGTCAAGCACCTGAAAATCCCAAACTCAGAGCCGCAAGACAGGGAGGTTATCAATATCATGGTACAAGCGCCGACAGGGGAAACCCGCCTGGGCCCGATCGATCAGGTGCAAGCCTTAGACCGCGATTGCACAACCCTATCTCGTCACGTACTCCAGCAACTTCACAGCTTTTCAGCAGATGCTCAGGATCTCAGCGCCCTGATGAATCGCATCGGACTAGCTGCCAAGCTGATCGCGCGGCGACTCAGCAGAGCCGGATTAATGGCAGATGCCTTGGGGTTTACAGGGGCTACGAACGTGCAGGGAGAATCCGTCAAAAAGATGGATATCTATGCCAATGAAGTGTTTATCTCGGTCTTCCAGCAAAGTGGACTTGTCTGTCGCTTGGCTTCCGAGGAAATGGAAAAACCCTACTACATTCCCGAAAATTGTCCGATCGGGCGTTACAGTCTGCTCTACGACCCCATAGACGGTTCTTCCAATCTTGACATCAATCTCAATGTCGGCTCCATATTCAGCATCCGCAAGCAAGAGGGCGACGATGCAGATGGCTCTGCTTCTGACTTGCTGCAACACGGACGCAAACAAATTGCCGCTGGTTATGTACTCTACGGCCCCAGTACGATGCTGGTTTATTCGATCGGTCAGGGCGTTCATTCCTTTACCCTCGACCCCAGTTTGGGCGAGTTTATTCTAGCTAACGAAAACATTAAGGTTCCCGATCGCGGCCCGATTTACAGCGTTAATGAAGGCAACTTCTGGCAGTGGGAGGAATCTTTGAGGGACTACATTCGCTACGTACACCGCAGCGAAGGCTACACCGCCCGGTACGGCGGGGCTTTGGTGGGAGATTTCCACCGGATTTTGTTCCAGGGAGGCGTGTTTTTGTACCCCGGAACGGTGAAAAAACCGGAAGGCAAATTGCGTTTGCTCTACGAATCGGCTCCTTTGGCGTTTTTGATGGAGCAAGCCGGCGGGCGCGCCAGTACGGGGACTCAAGACATCTTAGACGTTGTGCCGACCCAACTGCACGAGCGATCGCCCTTGATTGTCGGCAGTAAAGAAAATGTAGCGATGGTGGAGTCTTTTATTCAAGATCGATCGCGCAATCCTAGAAAACTTGAAGAATGAAGTCATTAGTTATTAGTTATTTGTTATTGGTTATTGGTTGTTGGTTATTAGAACCAAAAAATCACAACTAACAACTAACAACTAACAACTAACAACTAAGCAATGCCCAATGCTTTTAGACCAGAGCCTAAATTCCCAATTAACAGCTATCAAATTGTAGGAGTTACAGTAATGACAGCAACGTCAACGAATCACCTGTTAGAAATTAAAGAAATTGGCCAAAGTATCTGGATGGACAATTTGACTCGCGATCTGATCGAGTCCGGCGAACTCAAAAAGATGATTGAAAGTAGGGGACTGCGCGGGATTACATCTAATCCGGCTATTTTTGAGAAAGCGATCGCGGGTAATGTGATTTACGACGCAGATATCGAAGCCGGCATCCGGGCGGGTAAATCTGTAATGGAGATTTACGAATCTCTGGTATTTGAAGATATCCGCAACGCTTGCGACATCTTCGCTCCAGTTTACGCAGAGTCGAAGGGTTTGGACGGGTACATTAGCATTGAAGTGCCACCGACGATCGCCAACGACACAGAAAGCACGATTAGCGAAGCCATGCGCTATTACCAAGCCCTCGGCAAAGAAAACGTGATGATTAAGATTCCGGGAACCGCTGAAGGTTTGCCCGCAGTCGAGCGAGTCATCAGCGAAGGCATTAACGTTAACGTGACTTTGCTGTTCTCAGTTGACAGCTACGTCGAAACCTTCTGGGCTTACATTCGCGGTTTGGAAGCGCGGGTGGCTAAAGGTTTGGATGTGAGCAATATTGCTTCTGTTGCCAGTTTCTTCTTGAGCCGGATCGACATCAATATCGATGGCAAGATTGACGAGAAACTCAAAAATGTCACAGATATTTCCACAAAAGCTAAACTGGAAGCAGTGAAGGGGAAAATTGCGATCGCCAATGCGAAGATAGCTTACCAGAAGTATAAAGAGATCGTAGCGAGCGATCGCTGGCAAGCATTAGCGGCTAAAGGAGCGAAAGTGCAGCGCTTATTGTGGGCTTCCACCAGCACCAAAAACCCCAACTATAGCGATGTGATGTACGTCGATGAATTAATCGGCCCCGACACCGTTAACACTTTGCCACCGAACACCGTTGAAGCTTGTTTCGATCACTGCGATGTCGCACCCCGGATTGAGAACAACGTTGAAGAAGCTTACACCCTGATCGAAAGTCTCAAAGATCCCGACATAGACATCAACTTGGACCAAGTGATGGCAGACTTGCTCATCGACGGGATTGAGAAATTCGTCAATCCGTTCCAATCCCTGATGGATTCCTTGCAAGAGAAAGTCCAGAAGTTGTCACCCGTCGCTTAGGCAGATATCTGTATCCTGAAAGGCAGAAGCATTTAGGAATGGGAGTAGATAATTATTTGGGTTCTTAAAGGCTGAGTTTTAAATCCTGTCTAGGAATTTTGAGATAAATGGGTGTCAGAGTTCCTAGAGAGCAAAATCATCTGCCTCCTCTAGCAGTATTAAGAATCGATTAACTCTCTCACCCAGCAACTAGCAGAAATGACCGCAAACTATCATGGTGTCTTGGCAGGGTTAACACCACTAGAACAAGGAAAATAAATAATGGTAACGCTACTTGAAAATCCACTGCGGGTCGGTTTGCGAAAAGAACGGGTGCCGGAACCGCAAATTCTGGTAATCTTCGGAGCTTCTGGGGATCTCACCCAGCGCAAACTGGTACCTGCCATTTATCAGATGAAGCGCGATCGGCGCTTGCCACCGGAAACTACCGTGGTGGGAGTAGCCCGCCGCCCTTGGAGTCACGATTACTTCCGAGAGCAAATGCGCGAAGGTATTGAAGAATTTGGCGGCGGCATTGGCAATGAAGAATTTTGGCAAGATTTCGCTCAAGGTTTGTACTACTGTCCGGGCGACATTGACAACCCGGAAAGCTATCAAAAACTCAAAGCTTTCTTAGCGGAACTCGACGAAGAAAGGAGAACTCGCGGCAATCACATATTTTATCTCTCGGTTTCCCCGAACTTTTTCCCAGAAGCAATTAGGCAACTGGGCGCGGCTCAAATGTTGGTTGACCCAGCAAAACACCGCTTGGTAATTGAAAAACCCTTCGGCCGCGACTTGAGTTCGGCAAAAGCTCTCAACCGAGTCGTGCAGCAGGTTTGCCAAGAACAGCAAGTTTACCGGATTGACCACTATTTGGGTAAAGAAACTGTTCAGAATTTAATGGTATTCCGGTTTGCCAACGCGATTTTTGAACCGCTGTGGAATCGGCAATTTGTCGATCACGTACAAATTACAGTTGCAGAAACAGTAGGCGTAGAAGACCGGGCCGGTTACTACGAATCCTCTGGGGCGTTGCGGGATATGCTGCAAAACCACTTGATGCAGATTTTCTGTCTGACGGCGATGGAACCGCCGAACTCGCTCGACGCTGACAGCATCCGCACCGAAAAGATGAAAGTTCTGCAAGCAACTCGCTTGGCAGATTTGAATAATTTGGACTTCTCAGCGATTCGGGGTCAATATTCCGCAGGTTGGATGAAGGGCAAACCCGTGCCGGGATATCACGAAGAGCCGGGGGTTGCTCCCAACTCGACAACGCCAACTTTTGTGGCGATGAAGTTTATGATTGACAACTGGCGCTGGCAGGGAGTGCCTTTCTACCTGCGAACCGGCAAACGGTTGCCGAAAAAAGTTAGCGAAATTGCTATTCAGTTCCGCGAAGTTCCGCTGCTAATCTTTCAGTCCGCGGCCCAACAAACTACTCCTAACGTTTTGACTATGCGCGTGCATCCGAACGAGGGGATTTCGCTGAGGTTTGAGGCGAAAATGCCGGGGCCGGATTTGCGGACGCGGACGGTGGATATGGATTTCAGTTACGGTTCTTCCTTTGGGGTGACATCTTCGGATGCTTACGATCGACTGTTAATTGACTGTATGCTGGGCGACCAAACTTTGTTTACCCGTTCTGATGAAGTGGAAGAAGCTTGGCGGGTGGTAACGCCGGCCCTGATGGAGTGGGAATCGTCCAACGACCAAGATTTGGTTCCTAAATACGAAGCGGGTACTTGGGAACCGGCGGAAGCAGAACTGCTAATTAACAGAGACGGCCGCAAGTGGCGCAGACTTTAAGAGTGATTAGTCAGCAGTTATTAGTCATTAGTTATTGGTCAGCCTTAGTATTAGTGATTAGCTAATAACTACTAACTAATAACTACTAACTAATAACTAATAACTACTAACTAATGACCCAGGACTAATAACCAATGAGTAATGACTGATAACAAGGGAGAGAAGATTTATGACGATGACACCTATGAAAGCTCCGCCTCTGGTTTCGCTGCAAAATCCTAAAGATGTGTCGATCGACCAAATAGAGGCCGAATTGAGTCAAATTTGGGAAAGTTACAGAGAATCGGGGTCGAAAGGGGATGTTCCGATCGCTAGTAGGGCAACAACTTTTACTTTTGTAGTCTACGAACCCGAAGAAACTCAGCGGTTATTGGCGGATCTGGGATTTTACGACGGGCCGGTGGACGGTATTACCGGGCCGATGACGGCATCTAGCATCAGGGCGGCTCAAAAAGCTTACGGGCTGCCGAGAACTGGCAAACCTAACGCTGAATTGCTGGCAACTTTGCGGGAAGAAGTGGCTCGCAAAAATTCAAAAGGCGAGGAGATGGGATCGAGTGGTTTGGGTTCCGGGGGTTCGGGGGTGGCTGATGCGATCGTGGCTGCCAATCCCTGCCGGATTATTGCTCTGTGCCCGACGGCGGGAGAAGATACGGGCGTACAGGCTCAAGTCGCTGCTTATTGTCCGGTTCACAAGCGCACCACTGGCAATCTGATCTGCTGCGAGTATATAACGCTGCGGGGTACGGAAGCTGCTTTGGAACGGGTGAGCGGCATCGTGACGGCGTTGACTATCGCTGATTTGCCGACGCTGCTGTGGTGGAAGGCGAATCCTGATGCCGATCGAGGTTTGTTCCAGCGGCTGGCGGCAATTAGCAGTTCTGTGATTGTTGACTCTAGCAGCTTTGCCGAGTGTGAAGCGGAATTGCTGTTGATGCACAGTCTGATCGAAGAGGGAATTCCGATCGCGGATCTCAATTGGCGCCGGCTGGCCGCATGGCAGGAGTTGGCTGCTGAGGCTTTTGACGCCCCGGAACGCCGCGCTGCGATTCGGGAAATCGATCGGGTGACGATCGATTACGAACAGGACAATTCTACGCAAGCGCTGATGTATTTGGGTTGGCTGGCGAGCCGGCTTCAGTGGCGTCCTGTTGCTTTCAAACAAGAAGAGGGCGATTACCAAATCAAGCGAATTAAATTCGCGGGGCCGGACGAACGGGTTGTAGAAGCGGAGTTGGCTGCTATTCCTACTGCTGATACGGGCGATGTTCCGGGCGATTTGATTGCTCTGCGTTTGAATTCTACGAACGAGAAGGCTGACTGCGGTACGGTTTTGTGTTCGGAAGTGGGCGGCTGTATGCGGATGGAAACGAAGGGCGGCGCTCAAACCGATCGGTTTAACCAGGTGAGTCCACTGTTCGATCAGGTGACGGAACAGTTGCTGGGCCAACACTTGCAGAGTTGGGGCCGAGATGTGCTTTACGAAGAAAGTTTGGCAGTGACGGCTCAAATGCTGAAGTTAGCTAAGCGGTAAAAAGAGGTTCGGCAACGGATTCTGTAACGGATGTAACGGATGTAACGGATGTCGGGAAGAAGGAAGAAGGAAGAAGGATTGAGTTAGTATTCAGTGGGGCAGGCAATGTCTGCCCTACTTTTTTAGGAGTTATGAGTTTTGAGTTTTGAGTTTTTAATTAATAATGTTCTTTGACTCAAAACTATAAATTACTTCTAAAAAGCAACGAAATTACTATTATTATTCTCATTCTTCCTTCGCGCCCTTCGCGTCTTCGCGGTTCGTTAAATATGTATTTTTTGTAAATAATTTAGAACTATGGCTTTAGTAATTGCTGGCGAACGCAGCGGGGCGGGAAAGACTACTGTAACGATCGCCCTTTTAGCTTTTTTAATCCGCCGCGGCTTGAATGTTCAATCTTTTAAGGTTGGTCCCGATTACATTGACCCGATGTTTCACGCATTTGTTACTGGTCGCCCCTGTCGGAATTTAGACCCGGTATTAACGTCTGAATCTTATGTGAAAAATTGTTTTTCTCGTCATATTCAAGATGTCGATCATGCCTTAGTTGAAGGGGTAATGGGTTTATTTGATGGGGTTTCTCGGAAGAAAGAAGAAGAAAGTTCGGCAACGGATTTCGTAACGGATGTAACGGATAAAATTTCGGCAACGATTGTACGAGATGTAAAGGATTTAACGGATTTAAGGAAGCCAGAAGGAAAACAACACTATTCTATTTCCTTTGCTTCTACGGCTCATGTTGCTTATTTGCTGAATTTGCCGGTATTGTTTGTGATAGATTGCAGCAGGCTCTCTGGTTCTGTGGCTGCGATCGCGCACGGTTTTCGTTCTTTTAACCCTGACCTTAAATTCGCTGGTTTGGTGCTGAATCGGGTGGCGAGCGATCGACATTTGGAACTGCTTCAAGATGCTCTCCAACCGCTCAATTTACCGATTTTGGGGGTTTTGCGTAGGGATGAGGCTGTTACTATTCCCGATCGACATTTGGGGCTGATTCCTGCTGAGGAGTTGCCGAATCTTCATGCTGCGATCGATAAACTGGCTGATTTGGCTGCTGTTAGTTTTGACTGGGAGCAACTTTTGCCTTTGTTGGCTGCAACTCGAAATGAGGGGGGTGAGGGGTCTGAGCAACTTTTGGGTAGGCACGGTCTCCCTTCGGTAATTGTAACTCAAAAAAATGATGTTGTCAACAGTTTGGGAAAACAATTTGGAGTGAGGATTGCAGTTGCGCGCGATCGGGCTTTTAATTTTTACTATCAGGACAATCTTGATTTGTTGGAAGAGTTGGGTGCGGAGTTGGTATTTTGGAGTCCCCTTGATGACTCGGTTTTTCCTGACAATGTGCAAGGGTTATATTTTGGTGGTGGTTTTCCCGAAGTGTTTGCTCAAAAATTGAGCGGTAATGTTTTAATTCGGGATGCGGTAAGAAGTGCGATTTTTGCGGGAATGCCGACTTATGCGGAGTGCGGCGGTTTGATGTATTTGTGCGATTCTATTGTAGACTTCGATGGCAATTCTTGGCAAGGGGTGGGAGTGTTGGAAACTGCTGCTGCGATGGGAAAGCGTTTGACGCTGGGATACCGAGAAGCTGTGGCGGTGAGGGATAGTTCGGTGTTAACTGCTCTTGATGAGGTTTGGGGACATGAGTTTCATCGATCGCATTTAACTGTTGAACCGAGTAATCCAGTTTATCACAGTTGGAGGTATGGCAAGCGGGGGGAAGTTGAGGCGGTTGCTGAAGGTTGGGGAGTTTGTCAGGTACACGCTTCTTATTTGCATTTGCATTGGGGTGCTCGGCCTGATATTCCGGCTCGTTTTTTGCAGCAGTGTGCTGATTTTGATTGTAAGGGTGTTTTGGGCGATCGAGAAAGCGAACTAGATTTTTTTATTTAATTAACCGCAGAGGACACAGAGGGCACAGAGAAGAGATGAGAGAGGATTTACTGTATTAAAATGTTTTTGATGGAAAGCAGAGAGGGGATGTTGGAATTTATGAGCGAATCAATTTCGACTAAGCAGTTATCCGCACAATGGGTGACACCGGAGAATTTTCGGAGTTACGGTCAAGTTATCTTTGCGGCTGTTGATGGCAAGTCTTTCGATGCTGAGGATGCTCAGTTAAACTTGCAAAATGGTATTCCTAGATTTTACATTATGCGGCTGCACAATAAAGGTCGCAAGTTTGGCAAAATTACACGACACGTTCAATGTACTCAATGTTTGGGTTCTTTGGATGGGAAGGATTGGTTGATGGCGGTTGCGCCTCCTGGGGATAGCTATAAACCGAGTTTAGAGGATCTGGCTGCTTTTCGGATTCCGGGCAATTGTTTTATTAAGTTAGATGTGGGGACTTGGCACGCTGGGCCTTACTTTGATGCGGACTTTGTTGATTTTTACAATCTGGAATTGAGCGATACTAATGTGGTTGACCATTTTACCTTTGATTTGGTGAAAAATCACAATCAGGAATTTGAGATTGTCTGATTGATTTAAGAAAACTTTATCGTAGAATTTTGATAGTATATCAACTAGGCTGATTCTACCTGCTTAACCGTGTTTAATAGTTTTGGGACAGGTATAATAATTATGAATTATCCACTCTATTCTCTTTTGATTTTACCATATACGCGCCGCGAACTCCCAGGATGGGGAAAATTGATGACACTCACAGGGGTGTACCGGGACGATTTGTGGAAAAATGCTCCTATACGGGAGATTCGAGGCAAGTTCCACGGTTATCGGATGGCGATGGATCTTTCCAAGTGGAACGATCGCATGAGCTATTTTTTAGGCCGTTATTATGACTTGCCCACACAACTTTTCATCCAAAATGCTGTACAGCCTGGGGACAGTTTTATTGATGCGGGGGCAAATACGGGCATGATTACTCTTTTGGCTGCTTATCATACAGGAACAACGGGATGCGTACACTCTTTTGAACCAAATCCTCTGGCGTTTCAAAAATTAAAAGCTGCGGTAACAGACAATGAATTGCAGAAAGTTTCTCTGCACCAGTGTGGGCTTTCTAACGAGCGAAATGAACTGACACTGACAGTGCCTACAGATGTTACTGGTTTGGGTACTTTCGCTCAACTCGCAGAAAAAGATCGAAGTCTGATTTCTAATCAGTATCAAGTACCTGTGTATCCCGGAGATGAAATGCTCCCAGATAATCTTCCTGGTGCTACTTTTATTAAAATTGATGTGGAGGGGTTTGAGGTGAATGTGATTAAAGGTTTTTCCCAAACGCTGCAAAAGCTTCGCCCTGCGGTGTTGACAGAAGTTGTAGGAAGTCATCTGGAACGGGCTGGTTCAAGTGTAGCAGAACTTTGCTCTGTGATGGATGACTTTGGCTATGAAGCTTTTAACTTGGAGGCGAAACGGGAAGGTTTGGGCCATCGGTTACAATTGTCTAAAGCGCAAGCAGGAAAGATGACTGATGATGTGGTTTGGCTGTATTCTGAGAGTCCTTTATTTTCTCGCCTGCAACAGTGGATGACACACTGATATTGCAGAGGATAAGAATTGCAAGTGCAGGGAAATCTAGGATGATTTCCCTTGGTTTTAATATGGTGACTGTCAACGGTGCTATAACTATCAATCTGGGAGATGATAATTATGGGATAGATGCGGGG
Source organism: Microcoleus sp. Pol14D4 (assembly GCF_036701245.1). NCBI lineage: Bacteria > Bacillati > Cyanobacteriota > Cyanophyceae > Oscillatoriales > Microcoleaceae > Microcoleus > Microcoleus sp. Pol14D4. The sequence goes on along the minus strand of NZ_JAUBQM010000005.1, from coordinate 135,952 downwards.
AAACCTGCAAATTTGGTTGTGTTGGACGCTGAGGATTGTTATGATGCAATTAGGAGGCGCGCTGCGGTTCGGTATGTGATTGCGCGGGGTAAGTTGTTGGCGGAAACTTCACCTGCTAAAATTAGTTTTTATGGTATTTGACAAATAATATTTGAAGCTGTTAAATTGTGAATCAAGGTGCTATTCCCGATGAGAGTCCGAGAAATTTGCAGGAGCAACTGCTACTGCAAGATGCTAAGGCTGGTAATTGCAAAGTAATTCGTCGCGGTACAGATAGATTGTTGGGGGATGCGCCGAGACTTATTGCTGTTTATGGCGGGAATTCTGAAGATTGGGATAAAATGACAAGTATTGAGGCTTTTGAAATTAATGGAGCTTCCGTACAAGTTCATTGGTTTCGGAACAGTCAGACTCTTCAAGATGTGGAGTTTAAGTTCAAGCGACAGTATCCCAAAATTGCTCCTAAAAATTTGTAGGTCATCAAGTTATGAAAATTCGTTGTATTGCTAATACGGGTGAATCTCTCCCTGATAAATATATAGATCCGCCACGCGGTTACACTAAAAAAATTAAGTTGGCATTAACAATAGGCAAAGAATATATTGTTTACGCTATCCGAGAATGGCAAGGTAGTATTTGGTACTACATCTGCGACGATATTTTTAGCTATTATCCGATGGAGAATCCGGCACCGCTGTTTGAAGTGGTTGACAGTAGGGTTTCTAAGTATTGGCGGTTTGAACTTTCGCCCAATGGCTTGTTAATGATAGCGTTTGAACAGTGGTTTACAGATCCTTATTTTTATGATAAGCTGACCGACCAAGAAGAGGCGGAGGTGGAAATTTTTGATAAGGTTAAGGAATTAATGGATGCTGAGGATTTTGCTTTGCCTCCGCTGGATGTTGCAGTTGAGAAGTTGCGGGAAACTGTCAGTGTTTGAGTGGAAAAGTGCGATAGTTAATTGATTTTGTTAACCAGCTTGACTCACACACCTCCAAATAGTATAGAATATCAAGTAGCAGCATCTTGTGAAATAAAATGGACGAAAAAGTTGAAATCAATAGAAGCTATGAGACACTAGACGGCGAGGATGATGTTTTGTTATTGGGTCAAGCTACTTTTACGGTGGGTAGGTTTAAACAGCTAGCCGGCAGTAACTTTCAGAAGATGCTTCTGACTAATGCACCAGAAACTAATCAACGTCATAAGGCGATAATTCAGTGGATGACAGAGGTACAGATTAACGAAGAAACAAAAATTAGAGGAGGGGAAATAAACTGGAACTCCCCTCAAGAAGGAATTGATTGTCAAATCCTCAAGATAGGTTCTAAGGGTTGGCAAAAAGGAAAGCTTCAAATAGCCATTAATACAAATTTGCAGCCTGGGAAACAGCAGGTATGTATAAAGTTTTCTTCTGATGAACCAGCAAAGCAAAAATCGCCTTTAGATGATATCAGACAATCCGAGGAATACAAAAAACTGAGCAATAATAACTGACTGCCCGATCGCGATTACAATACAATAATCGATCGCACCTATATCTGAACCTTAGATTTTCAACCGCAGATGAGGGCAGATGTACGCGGATGAACGCTGATGTTGTTTGGGATGGACTAATGATAAATATAGAAGAATATGTCGATCGCACGGCCGAACTGATAAACTTACCATTAGACCCGGAACACCGGCCCGGTGTTGTGGTAAACTTCGAGAGAATAGCTGCGATCGCCCGACTCGTTACTGAGTTTCCTTTACCTCCAGAAGTAGAAGTCGCGCCGGTGTTTGAACCTTAGATTTTTAACCGCAGATGAGGGCCGATGAACGCAGAGGAACGCAGATGTTTTTTAGAGAAGGCTGATGCGGTTGCTACGGCAGCGGCTGTTAAATGTGGTAAGGTTACGGCTACAGAGGCGGTAAGTGCTGCTTTGGAACGGATTGCTGTTAAGGATAAAGCTGTTAATTGCTTTACTGCAATCACCGCATCAAGCGCCCTCGCAGCAGCCGAAAATATAGATAGTTCGATCGCAAATAACCAAAACCCAGGCCCTTTAGCAGGCGTTCCCTTCGCAGTCAAAAACCTGTTCGACATCGGCGGAATTACCACCCTAGCTGGGTCAAAAATCAACGCAGACAATCCTCCGGCTACCCAGGACGCGGCTGTGGTCGCCAGACTCAAACAAGCCGGGGCTGTGCTCGTAGGTACTCTCAACATGGATGAGTACGCCTACGGTTTTGTCACCGAAAACAGCCACTACGGCCCGACTCGCAATCCCCGCGATACTGCGCGCATCGCTGGCGGTTCCAGCGGCGGTTCCGCAGCAGCAGTCGCTGCCGGTTTTGTACCCTTCACTCTCGGTTCCGATACTAACGGTTCCATCCGCGTACCGGCTGCTTTTTGCGGTGTCTTTGGGTTTAAGCCTACTTACGGCCGTTTGTCGAGGGCTGGCGCTTATTTATTTTCGGGTAGTTTGGATTGTGTGGGGCCGTTTGGGCGATCGATCAGAGATATGGCGCTGCTGTACGATATCCTGCAAGGCCCTGATTCTCGCGACCCAGTTTGCACTCAACGCCCGCCAGAACTTTGTTCGCCGCAGTTAAATCAAGGTATCGAAGGATTGCGAATTGCTGTTGCTGACGGCTATTTTGCCACAGGGGCGGAACCGGAAGCAATGGATGCTGTAGAAATAGTTGCTAAAGCCTTGACCAGTGTCTTTGATTGTGGTAGAAGCACAGAAAAAACAACAAACCCCCCAAAAATAGGGGGGCTTGCAACTGTCAGCATACCGGAATCCGATCGCGCCAGGGCTGCGGCATTTATCATTACCGCTTGCGAGGGGGGAAACTTGCATTTGGACAATTTGCGATCGCGCCCTCAAGACTTCGATCCGGCGACGCGCGATCGCTTTTTAGCGGGAACCCTGATCCCTGCGACTTGGTACTTGCAAGCCCAGAGATTCAGACAGTGGTACCGCGATCGAATTCGCGAAATATTCCAACACACAGACATCATCCTCGCACCCGCAACCCCGATAGCTGCCCCTGAAATTGGCGTCGAGAAAATGGTAATAGCCGGACAAGAAATCTTAGTGCGTCCCAATCTCGGACTGTTCACCCAACCCCTATCATTTATTGGCTTGCCCGTTCTTTGCCTGCCCGTACAGCGGCCCGGCGCTTTGCCCTTGGGGGTACAAATTATTGGTGCTCCCTACAGCGAAGCGGTGATTCTCCGAGTCGCTGCGGTACTAGAATCGCAAGGCATTATATCTGCCGAATCAATTTAGTGCTAATAATTCTAGGGCTTGTTGTTGCGGTGAAAGCGTCTCTTAGTCCTTCTGGCAATAGCTTTGCGCTTCTGCTTTTCCAACGGGGTTTCAAAGTGGCGGTGCTTTCTCATGTCGGGGAAAATACCCGCTTTAGAAACTTGTCGCTTAAACCGTCGCAGGGCTGACTCAATCCCTTCATTTTCGCCTATTACAACTTGGGTCATTATTTCTCCTTTTGTTCGTTAGATCAAGTTTTATCATATCAAGGTTTTTGGCCGCGCGACCTGTTGAAGGTCGGGCGATCGACCAAAACCCCAAAATTATACCAAATCCGCTGCCATCACGGCTCTTAATTCTTTAGTCTGCACAGGCAGACTTTGTATGTCAAGGAGCGAATTAGATTCCCGCGGTTGCATCGGTTTGGGCTATCAACTGATTTTCCTGCCGCAGGTAAGCTTGAATAAACGGGTCTAATTCGCCGTTCATCACATCTGCGATGGCGGTTGTTTCCACCCCTGTACGCAAATCCTTGACCATTTGGTATGGGTGAAAAACATAATTGCGAATTTGGTTGCCCCAAGCCGCCTCCACCATGTCGCCGCGAATCTCGGCAATTTCCGAAGCCCGCTGTTCCTTAGCAACCACCAACAGTCTAGCCTTGAGTAATGCCAAAGCTTTTTCCTTATTTTGCAACTGACTGCGTTCTTCAGTGCAGCGCACGGCCAAACCAGTAGGAAGGTGAACGATGCGGACTGCGGTTTCCACCTTGTTAACGTTTTGCCCGCCCTTGCCGCCAGCGCGGGAAGTCGTGATTTCCAAATCTTTTTCTGGAATGTCCAACTTGACGGATCGATCGAGAATTGGCATTACTTCGACGCCTGCAAAACTGGTTTGACGCTTGTCGTTAGCGTTAAAAGGCGAAATTCTGACTAAGCGGTGAGTGCCTTTTTCCGATCGCATATAACCGTAAGCGTAGCGGCCGACTATTTCCAAAGAAGCAGATTTAATACCTGCTTCCTCTCCCTCGGAAATTTCCATTAAATGTACTTTGTAACCTTGACTTTCCCCCCAGCGGGTGTACATCCGCAGCAGCATTTCGGCCCAGTCTTGAGCATCTGTGCCGCCGGCCCCGGCGTTAATCGTCAAAACAGCGCCGCCTTCGTCGTAGGGCCCAGATAGTAATTGTTGCAGTTCCCACTGGTCGAGTTCGCGGGTTAACTGAGAAAGACTCGATGAGGCTTCTTGGAACAGGGACTCGTCGGCCTCTAACTCCAGCAGTTCTAAAATAGCTTTAGCATCTTCCAAGCTCGTTTGCCAGCCGCGATATTGTTCTAAATGAGATTTGAAGTCATTAAGTTCTTGGAGGGTTTCTTGAGCTCGATCTTGGTCATCCCAAAATGCTGGTTGGGCGCAGATTTGCTCTAAGTCTTGAATTTTGGCTGTGAGTGCGGGGATGTCAAAGATAGTCCTGGGTTGCACCCAGTCGATCGGACAATGTTTCGATATTGTGTTTGATGTCTAGAACTTCCACTATTAGTCCTCTTGGTTTTGGGTGGTAATATCGATTTTAGCTGAAATTTCGACATTTCAGCAATTAATCCATGTATCCGTGTCGTGCCTTCCTTCTTATATATACTGCGAACCTGTTGAATTGAAAGTTTTACCGCATTCGTGAGCGCATACGTCCAACCTTTTAGAACAGGAAAAACTTTTGGTGAGGTCTTCGCGAAACCAATCTCTGGCGATCGCATCTTTCACCGATTGAGTTCTGAGAGAATTAAAGCCATTTCCGTACTTTTCAATTAAAGCCAGCATCTGCGGTCTGTAAGTGTGGTTATAAATAGCGTATTTAGTATGGCTTACCCAACAGCAAGGCCAGAGTTCCGCTTCAAAACTGATAAAAATCTCTTGGGTGGCTTGAGTTTGGCAGCTAATTTCTACATTTCTGTAGTAATTGTTTAGGCTACCAAATTTTTCTACAGCTTGGATAAATTGGTCTCCCTGGGGATTTTTATATTGTTCCAACGATGGGGGTTGAAGTTCTTCGGTGGCTGGCTTTGATGGGACAGAAGGAGTTGGTTCTGGTGCTTGAGAGGTTTCGATAGCTATCGCTTGATACCAAGCATAATTTGCTTTTTCTGGTTGCCCCAACTGCGTCAAAACTTTAGCTAAATTGCGATAAGCTCCGGCAAAATTGGGTTTAAGCTCGATCGCCTTTTGGTAATAAGCACTAGCTGGCTGCCACTGTTGCTGTTGAGCGTAAAGACTGCCGACATTAGCATAAACTTCTGGAAAATTAGGCTGAATTTTGAGGGCTTTAGCGTAACAATCTGCTGCTGCTTGCATCTTCCCCAAACCTTGAACAGCATTGCCTAAAGTTTTCCAGGCTGCTGCAAAATTAGGTTGAATTTTGAGGGCTTGTTGGCTGGCTGCGATCGCCTCTGATAGCTTTCCTTGTTTCAAGCATTCCTCAGCTTGTTTGTGCAACCCAACAGCGGTCTGTGTTTGATTTTGAGGGGCTGACGCATTATTTGTTGCTGGTTGGTTGGGGGGATCGCTCTTAGCCTCTACCTGAGAGTTTTCTGGCTTCTGAGGCTGTTGATTTGCGGACTCTTTGTCATAAATCTCTTTTGCCACAAAACGAGAGGTTGCTTTCGGTACAAACTCGACAAATCCTAGTTGTTGGGCTAAATCGCGTGCTGCTTCTACTTGGTGCTGGTTGTGTTCAAATATCAAGTAGTGCCATACAGCTTTTCCGCCAGCTTGGATGAAGGCATTAACCGACTGCATTATCCTGTCCCAGTTGGTATTTTGGCGGTAGATGCTGTTAGTATCGGCCAACCCGTCGATACTAAAAATTACGCGATCGTGTTCTCCTGTCATCGCCTTTGCGAGGGTTTGCCACCAGTCGGGATTGCGTCCGCTACCGTTGGTGTACAGGGAGATATGAGGAACTCCCATGCGGTGCAAATACTCGATCGCGGGAATTGTGGTATTGCTAGTCATAGCATCGCCGTAGTTGCCGCACATATACACCAAATCCAACTGAGAGCAAAACTCTTGTGGGAAAATTCTCTCAATATCCTCCATCTTTAATTCCGCCCCCGGCAAAATCGGGTTGCCGGTGCGGGGACACTGCGGACAAGCTGCATTGCACCTGGAGGTAATTTCTACGCTGACTCTCCTAATATCTTCATATTTTAAGTACATGAGTTTTCCCCGATTAATTTGTGATTAATATTGAAATCGCGATCGACACAATTAGATAGCAAGAGGTTTGGTAGAGTGATTAAAAAGTAAAATTATACCTTATCCTTGCCGCCTGTGAACATGATATAAGTTTTTTGTATGTAGGACAAAGGAGGCGAGGACGACTATCTTGATTCCAAATCTTAATAAAAAAAACCGCGGCCGGATGTCGATCGGGCCGCGGTTTTTTTTATTAAGCTAAAGTTTCAATTAATCGCGGCTGTTGATAGCAATCAGCAGGCGCAGAATGAAAATGAACAAGTTGATGTAGGTCAAGTACATCGACAGAGCGGCGGGCAAATACTGGTCGTCGCGGTAACTGCGGGGTAATATGTAAAAATCGACGATCGCAGCGCCGGCAAATATAAACACGCCGATGCCAGAAATGCCAATTTCCAACCAGGTTGGGGTGTAGACGCCAAAGAGAGAGAGCAGAAACTGACCGCCAACGACGACTAACAAAGCAATCACACCTAAACTGATAGTTTTGGTGAGGGCCATGCCATCTTGTTCAGAAAGGTTGGAGCCAATTTGGCGGGCGGCGATAAAGGTAATGCCGCATCCGAGGGCTGCAAAAGCGATGCCGGAGATGCCGACGCCTTGGGTTCTGAGGGCTGTAAATACCAATCCGCTGAGGGTGTAGCCGGAAAGCAGGCTGTAGGTTGCCAGCAGGGGCAAAGCGGTGTTTTTGTTGCCTTGTTCGGCGGCGCCGCGGGCAATGAAGAAGAGAATTAATTCTACGACGATCGCGGCAATGAATGTGGGAAAGAAGATGCTGGGATAGTTACGAATCACTCCGAGCCCGCCGTAGGTGCCGACAGCAGTTAAGACAAGTCCGCCTCCCACGAAGGGGAGAGCGTTGGAGATGACGTTGGGGCCTACCAGCGCGTGGTTTTTGGCCTCGCGCACGGCTTCGCGGAAATTGCTAGTGTTACTCACGAGGATTTACCTAATTTTGGCTGAGAATTGCTATCTATCATTTTGACAGCTTTACACTTTGTTTGCAAAACCTGAAAGAGTTTAAAGATTTGATAAAGAACGGGGGTGAAATCACTCCAAACCAGGGATCGATTGTTTATAATAGACTGCGTACAAGTCGGTGCTGTTTCGCTGTCTCGCTGCAAAGCTATAATTTAGTTTAAAGTATCGGCGCTATCTGGGGCCAAGGGCTAGCTTAAAGTCGCGCAAATCACAGATAGCTGAAGTCAATCAATTTGGGAGGGGAGATTTACGATTGGGGATTATACAGTATATGCTAGAGGCAGTAGCCCAAGTTGATTTTAGGTTTTTGATTCGCGACTTAGTTGAAACTAGGGACAAGAAACTTCAATAATCTAAAATATAAAATATAAATAAAATCTAAAATCTAAAATCGGTTCCGTTAATTGCTAAGGTAGCTCAGACAGTAGCTCAGACACAGGATACCGAGAAAATAAATGAAAAGATCGAGTTGTATCGACAAACTGCTAAATAGGTAATGTCCAATGCCCACCTTTTTTGAGCGCAAATTATTGCCCCCTACAGCGGGGATTTTATTGGCTGCCGCCGCCATTATTTGCAGCGGTCAAGCTGCACTTGCAGCTAATGTCCGAGCCGTTTATACGGCTACTTCAGGCCAGGGTTCAGAAAATTTGCTGCTGGCTCAGACAGGTCAACTCCCCCAAGGTACAACTTCTTCAACCCCGAGCCGGGGGACGGCAAACCGCGTACCTCTGCCCGTAAGAATTCCTGAGCCTTCGACGGTGGTAGGGTTGGGTTTAGTTGCCGGTTCCCTGGCGGTGAGTCGCCGGAGAGCAAGAGTAAAAAATTAGACTTTTGGGCAAAAGTCTAATTTTTTGGTTTTTAACTGCAGATAAACGGAGATAAATCCGGGTGTCAGGATTTTAGCCGATCGCGTCGCGCAGAGCATTTTTAGTCATAGCTGCGATCGACTGTTCGGTAGCTTTGGGCAAGTGATAGTATTTCCCTCCAGAAGTCTTGGCCAATTCCTTCGCAAAGCCAGTCGAAATAAACTTGCTCTCGGTATCAATTACCAGCAACTGCATTCCCAACCCGCGAATTTTGGCAGCAATTTCTAACAATTCCTGCTTAATATCAGGCTTTTCTCCATCTACAATCGGTTCGCCCAAAGAACGAGCCAAAGGAATATTACCGCGTCCGTCTGTAATGGCGACAATCGCAACTTGACCGATATCTCCAGACTGCCGCGCGTTGACTCCCACCCGCACTGCTTGAGTCAAACCGTGGGCCAAAGGGGAACCGCCTCCGCAGGGCAACCGTTCCAAACGCTTGCGGGCCAAGGCTATCGAGCGAGTCGGCGGTAGCAGCACTTCTGCTTGTTCTCCGCGAAAGGGAATGAGAGCAACTTGGTCACGGCTTTGATAAGCTTCTGTGAGTAGCTGCATGACTGCACCTTTGGCGGACTGCATTCTGTTGAGGGCCATCGAACCCGAAGCATCGACGACAAATACGACTAAAGCTCCAGCTTTTCTAGCCAAGCGCTTCGCCCGAATGTCTCCCTGTTCGACAAATACACGGCGCTCAACCCCCCCTTGCCCGGGGGGTTGACTCGCCTGTTGCCCCCCTGAAGCTTGGGGGGGGTGAGAATTCCTGTCGCGGCGGGCTTTTTGGTAGGGTGCGGCGGCTCTGAGGGTGGCGTCAACGGCGATGCGGCGGACGGGGCCTTTGGGTAATACTGGCTTGACGTAACGCCCTCTATCTTCGGAGAAAATGGTGCTTCTACTGCCCGATTTGCCTTGGCGGTTGGCGGCTTGGGCGAAGAAAAGCACGCTGGGGTCGAGAATTACGCCTTCAGGGTCGAAAAGAAATTCTTCGGGAATGGTATCTTTTTCTGGTTCTTGTTCAGGTTCCGGGTTGTCTTCATCCTCTTGGTCTTCTTCGTCTTCTTGCTCGTTTTCTGGTTCGTCTTGTTCTTGTTCTGACTGCTTTTGGGGAGGCGGTGGGGGGGGAGGAGGAGGAGAGTTTTCGTCTGGGGGAGTTTGGATGATGGTGGCGCGGGGTACGATGACTAATTCTACGGCGCGGCGCAGGTCTTCGGCGTTAACTTCTGTGCGTCCCTCCATGGCGGCGGCGGCTTTGGCGACGCGGACTGCGAATATTTCGGCGCGGTGTCCTTGAACGCCACCCCGGATGGCTTCTTCTACTAGGTAGGCAATTTGTTCGCGTTTAATGCTGACATCTTTGAGCCATTCTCTGGCTAGGATGATTTGGGTTTTGAGGTTGTCGGTGTCTTCGCTGTATTGATTGAGAAAGTCTTGGGGGGAGCTGGAGTAGGATAAAGCTTGTTCTACTGCATAGACTCTTTCTTGTAGTTCGAGTGCTGCGTCGGCTGAAAGTACGATCGCGATGCGATCGAGCAAATGTTCTCTCAGCGGCCCTTCTTCGGGGTTGTAGGTGGCGATAAATAGAGGTTTGCAGGGGTGTTGAAAGCTGATGCCTTCGCGCTCTATTTGGTTGCGCCCTTCGGTTAATACTGTTAGCAATTGGTTGGAAATGTTGTCATCGAGGAGGTTAATTTCGTCTACATATAGTACGCCTCGATTTGCTTGGGCTAGGAGTCCGGGTTGAAATACGGTTTGACCGAATTTTACTGATTGTTCGACATCGACTGAACCTAAGAGTCTGTCTTCTGTGACACCCAAAGGAATTTGAATGAAGGGTGTGGGAATTATTTCAGTAGTTAATGAATTAGTATCGGTGGTGTGGGCATCTTGTCCGCCATTTTCTGGTAACAAGCCTGATGTTTGTTCGGCAATAATTTCATTAGGTTCGGCGTTGCAAAAAGAATCTTTAACAATTTCAATGGGTGGCAGTAATGAGTGCAAGGCGCGGGCCATTACTGATTTTGCTGTACCGCGGCGGCCTGCGATCGCAACTCCTCCCAATCCGGGATCGACTGCTGCTAACAGCAGGGCTAATTTGATTGCTTCTTGCCCGACTACGGCGGTGAGGGGAAAGGCTGTGGTGGAAGGGCTAAGGTTGGCTGCGGGCATAGGATTTTCGGATGTAAAAATTTGAACTTAATGTTTAGCTTACTTCTTGGAGTATTTTAACTTCTTGGGGTAGAATCACGGTAAAAGTTGAGCCTACTCCTATTTCTGATACTAACTCGATTTTGCCTTGGAGCAGCGTGACGAGCCGCGATACTATTGCTAATCCCAGGCCAGTGCTTTCGGTGGGAAAGAGCTGTTTGCCTGCTTCTCCTGCTTGAAAGAAGGGATCAAAGATGCGCTTTGTATCTTCGGGGGCAATGCCAATGCCGGTATCTGTAATTGCGATCGCCCACTTTCCTTCTCCAGCAGAGTGGCAACTTAATTCGATGCTACCAGATTCTGTATAGCGAATGGCATTGCTCAGCAGGTTGATCAGAATTTGTTGCAGCCGCTGTGCGTCGGCGATTACTTGTCTTGGGGCGCAGTCGCTGGTAACAGCGAGCTTTAGTCCTTTAGCATCAGCAATTGGCTGCATCATTTCTACTACGGTGTTAATTACTGATTGTACATTAGTTCGCTGCAGGTTAAGTTTAATTTTGCCGGCATCGGCGCGAGAAAGTTCTAGTGTGTCATTAATCATGCGAAGCAAGTGTCTGCCGTTACGCAATACTCGCTCGATGTGTTCGATGCCGGGGAGGGTATCTTTGACTTCTGATTGCCATTTTTCTTTTCGCAGGAATAGTTCGGAATAACCAATAATTGAGTTGAGAGGAGTTTTGAGTTCGTGAGCCAAATGGTAGACGTTTTCTTGATGGACGCTGACGAGGCGAGAGAGTTCTTGATTGGTGAGTTGTAACTGAGTTTGGATTTGTTGAAGTTCCTGCAGCCTCTGAGCTACGTAGCTGTTGAAACACTGGGCAATTGCTTCGTCTAGTACGGCATCTATCAGCCGAAAAGCTCTGAACACGTCGGCGGTGCTTCCGGCTAGCAATTCGGATTCTAATTGCGAGAATATTACTTGACGCAATAAGTGGTATTCCTGGGCTACTTCTGCTGCGTCGTAGCCTTGTTCGGCTCTGAGAAATCCGTGATCTAAACTGGCTTCAATTATTAGTTTTATTTCGCTGTTTTGATATTGGGAAAGCACTGTGGTCATCGCCTGCAGCAGGTGAGGTATGTGATTTTCGATTGCTGAGTGCGGTAAGGCGTCAGCGGTTTCAATTTTCCGATCCTGACGAACTGCTTCAATCCAGTTTTGGACGATAGTATCGGTTTTGTCGGCGAGCACTTGGCTGTAGTCCATGATGTCTGCGTGGGGGTTGAGTTTGGCAGAGATTGCCCATGCTTCATTGTAGTTGAGCGATCGCCCGATCGCCATACCAAACTTCTGCCGATCGCGACCCTCCCAAAAGAAGTAGTTTTGAGGTGATTTTTTCCCTGTACCGGAAAGCTCTTGATGAGTTGCTCCCAGCTTGTGGCTGCCAAAATCAGCACTTAAATTTATTGACAGAAGAGCCAGAAAGTAGTATATTCACTCGAACCGAAAGTTTTTAATTTTTAAGTTTTATTTTTTTCAGGGGACTAAATGGAAAACCTGCAAGCTGTGATTGCTGCAACAACATTTATATGTGTGATTTTCTTAATAATTACAGAATGGATACACCTCACAGTTGCGGCATTTCTTGGAGCGGTAATTCTGGTTTTTACCCACGTGATGACGTTAAACAACGCGATCGAATATATCGGTCGGAGTCACGCCACCCTGGGCTTATTTTTCGGAGTCATGGTAATGGTAAGAGCCTTTGAGCCTACCAAAGTATTCGACTACTTGGCAACTCAAATGGTTCTTTTGGCGAAAGGTAAAGGCAAAAATCTCTTGCTGGGTATTGTCGGGATTACTACGCCAATTTGTGCAGTTTTGCCCAATGCCACGACAGTCATGCTGCTAGCACCATTAATTCCGCCAATGGCAGAAGAAGTCGGTGTAGATTTTGTGCCGTTACTGATTTTAATGGTATTTGTGGCTAACAGTTCGGGACTGCTGACAATCGTGGGCGATCCGGCGACATTCATTGTCGGCGATGCTATTAACATGAGCTTTGCAGATTACCTGATAAAGTTAAGTTTGGGCGGGGCAATTGCCGTAGGAGTGATAGTAGTTATGTTGCCTTGGCTGTTCAGCGAAATTTGGCACAAAAACTTAGAGGATTTGGAACATTTGCCGAACCCAAAAATTAATCACCCGCGAGTCTTAGCAGTGGGCGGTTTAATTATAACTTTCGTGCTGACATTTTTTGTCATAGGAGAGTCTCTGCCCGTGCCTATTTCACCGGCAGCGGTTGCTTTGTTGGGGGCTGCTTTGGCAATGCTTTTAGCTCACCATTCCAAAATTGATTCTGTTAATAATATTTTGCGGGATTTAGATTGGAGCACGCTGCTATTTTTTATGTCTATCTTTGTGCTGATTGGCGGTTTGGAAAAAACCGGAGTTATCGGCAATATATCTGGAGTATTAGCAGTAATTTTAGGGAAGAATATTTTTCTGGGTTCTTTAGTTTTGTTATTTTTTGTGGGTTTGTTGTCGAGTGTGGTGCCAAATATTCCGCTGGTAGTGGCGATGGTGCCGCTGCTAAAACAGTATGTTGTTAATATCGGGCTCGCACCGGCAGAGGTGCTGGCTCCCGATTTTGCAGGGCAGTTTCCACCTGCTGTGCTGCCGCTGTTTTATGCGATGATGTACGGAGCAACTTTAGGCGGAAACGGCACTTTGGTAGGAGCTTCTTCTAATATAGTGGCGGCGGGAATTTCTGAACTGCACGGGCGCCGCATTTCTTTTCAAACTTTTCTGCGTTATGGGCTGCCTGTGATGGCGGTGCAATTGGTGGCTGCGGCTGTTTATGTAACTATTCGATTTCTGATTTGAAGAAGTAATTAGTCATTAGTCATTGGGCATTGAGCATTAGTTATTGGTCATCAGTCATTAGTTAACAGTCAACAGTTAACAGTCAACAGTTAACAGTTAACAGTAATCTAAAATCCATCCAATTCTAAGGGAAAAATTACCGTGAAGGAGGAGCCAACTCCTACTTCAGAAACTAATTCGATTTTACCTTGCAAGAGGTTGACTAATCGAGCGACAATAGCTAGCCCTAAGCCCGTACTGTCAGGCATCACAGAACCCAGGGAGGTGTTGACGCGAAAAAATGGCTGAAAAATCCGATCGCAGTCTTCTGAAGCAATGCCAATTCCTGTATCGGTGATGCAGATACTCCAATGTTGGTCGCGCAATAATTCGGTTTTTATGGTAATAGTACCAGCTTGGGTGTAGCGAATGGCGTTGCTCGCCAAGTTGCTGATAATTTGCTGCAAGCGCAAGTAATCTGTCATAACTCGATCGAGAACCGGATCGCACTCAACGGCAATCTCTAAATTTTTGGCTTTCGCCAAAGGCTCGATTATTTCGACAACCGTGCCGATCGCCGATCGCACATTTGTAGCACTTAGCTGCAATTTTATGCGTCCCGCGTCGTACCGCGAGATTTCGAGAGTATCGTTAATTAATCTAAGTAATAGTCTGCCGTTGTTGAGGACTTTATCAATATGTGCCAAATTGGGAGCCGAATCTTTAACTCTAGGATTGTTTATTTGGCGCAAAAACAATTCTGAGTAGCCAATAATAGAGGTAAGGGGGGTTTTCAATTCGTGAGCTAAGTGAGATAGACTCTCTTGACTGGCGCGAAGTAAGCGAGTCAGCTCTTGATTTGTAAGTTGCAATTGGTTTTGCAATTCCAGTAGTTCTTGGAATCTTGCCTGGGTATAGGTTTTGAAACATTTAGCAATTGCTTCGTCGAGTACAGTGTCAATTAAGCGGTAAGCTCGGTTCACTTCAACGGCTGAGCCTTTTAACAATTCTGGCTCTATAGCCTCGAAAATGACCCTCCGCAGCAAGCGGTATTCCCGCGCAATTTCTTCGGCATCGTAGCCTTGTTGTGCCCTGACAGTCCCGTGTTCTAAGCTTTCTTCTACGACTGTCCGAATGTCGCTTTCTTCTGATTGTGACAGGATAGTTACGATCGCTTGCAGTACGATGGGAAGGCTGTCGCGCACGGAATCGTAGGTGAGTTGCTTGGCGGTTTCGATTTCCTCGTCGCCGCGAACAGCTTCGATCCAGTTTTCGGTAATTATATCAATTTGATCTTGTAACGCTTGGCTAAAATCTATCATTGCTTTTATATAAATCAAGTAAGCGATCGCATTTTATATCTCTAGGTTAGTTTAATAGTTAACTTTTTGAATTTTCTCTCAACATTTGAGCTTCGCCGATCGTTAAGAGCTACTTCTAAAGACATATTGACAAAATTAAATGGTCGTGCTAGCTTAAGTTGAATTGGCTTAAAACGTCAAGCCTAATCCACCAATGCGCGATCGAACCAAGCGTGTGGCTGGAGCGGAGGAACCAATTTTCGGGGCTAATCTCTACAGAATTAAAAAGCAAAGTTAAAAAGTGCCAAATTTGAGTGTAGTTTTTGATTTTGAAATCTAAGGAGAAGGACATCTCTCAGTCCTAGCCCGTCAGCTAACTTCGCAGGCATTGAGAAGAGACTGAAAAGCCAAATTTCTGAAAAAGATTGTTTGGCTTCGTCAGTGTCTCAGGTTGGTATTGTTCAAGATTCTTGTACCTGCCCTGACTCTGAAGGAGATTGAAATGTTCATACAGCTTAATTTATCTGCGATCGCAGTTGCAGGAGTTGCAACGTGGAAGCGGGTCAAACCCGTTGTTATCCGAGATGCAGTTTTGTTGCCTGCGGCTGGTTTTTTGGGAATTCTTGGTGTGTGGTGGATTGTTGCCAGCTTCAACAGCGATTTGATTCCCACTCCCTATCAGGCGTTAATCGCTAATTTAGATTACATATTCCATCCATTTTATCAGCGCGGGCCTGGAGATTTAGGCATTGGCTGGCTGCTGCTAGCGAGTTTGCGACGGGTGTTGGTGGGATTTTTGCTGGGTGCAGCAGTTGCGATTCCCGTGGGATTTCTCATCGGGATGTCGAAACCGGCAATGATGGCGCTCAATCCGCTGATTCAAATCTTCAAACCGGTGTCGCCGCTAGCGTGGCTGCCGATAGCTTTATCGATTTTTAATTTAGCAGAGCCGTCGGCAATTTTTGTCATATTTATCACGTCTTTGTGGCCGACAATTATCAACACAGCTTTGGGAGTTTCTAGCGTTTCCCAAGATTATCTGGATGTGGCGCGAGTGTTGGAAATGCCGCGCTGGAGGCGGATTACCAAGATAATTTGGCCGGCGAGTTTGCCATACATTTTTACAGGTTTGCGGATTAGTTTAGGGATTGCTTGGCTGGTGATTGTGGCGGTGGAAATGCTGACAGGCGGTGTGGGAATTGGCTTTTTTGTCTGGGATGAGTGGAGCCGTTTGAATCTGAGTTCGGTATTTTTAGCGGTGTTTGTAATTGGCTTAACTGGATTGTTGCTCGACGCTACGGTTGACAAAGTTCAGGAATTGGTAACGCATCGATCTATCCAGAATCATTAGTCATTAGTCAGTTGGCAGTTGGCAATTGTTAGGAAAGCAGTTGTCAGTTGTCAGTTGTCAACAGTTAACAGTCAACAGTCAACAGTCAACAGTTAACAGTCATTAGTCAAATTAAATATGAGTGACAAGTTTTCCAATGAATGGAAGCGCCGCGAGTTTTTGCAAGGAATGGGCTCGGTGGCGGCGGGAATGGCTTTATCTGGTTGTGGAATTAGCGCGGATCGATCGGCAAAAGGACTCACAGAAGAAGCCTCAGCCGTAAAGCCGGTAGTCGATTCCCGAACCTTAGAAAAACCAAATTTAACCGTAGGATACGTGCCGGTTAACGATTGTGCACCATTTGCGATCGCCTGGAAAAAAGGCTTTTTCCGCAAATACGGTTTAAACGTCCAACTCAACCGCGAAGCTAGCTGGGCAACTTCTCGCGACGGCGTAATCTTCGGCCGCCTCGACGCCTCCCCAGTCGTATCCGGCGCCGTCACAAACGCCCGAGTTGGCGCCGAAGGAGCGCGCCACGCACCCCTGTGCGCGGCAATGACAATTCACCGCCACGGCAACGCCATGACTATGAACAAAGCTATGTGGGATTTCGGTTTGCGCCCGTGGCACGAATACAACGGCAATTTGGAAGAATTTGGCAAACAATTTCGAGCCTTTTTTGACAGTCAGGCACCGGAAAACAGGGTTTGGGCAGTGGTTCTGAGTTCTGCGATTTACGAATACTTTGTCCGCTACATATCGGCGGCTGCCGGTGTCGATCCGTTCAAAGAATTTCGGGTAATTATTGTGCCGCCGCCGCAGATGGTAACCAACATCAGGATTGGCGCCATGCAGGCTTACATGGTGGCCGAACCTTGGAATACGCGGGCAATTCAAGGCAATTTGGGAGTGGGTTTTACCTTCGTGCAAGGCAAGGAAGTTTGGCTGGGACATCCCGATCGCCTTTTGGGAGTAATGGAATCATTCATTGAGGAAAATCCCAAGACTTATTACTCGCTGGTTAAGGCAATGGTGGAAGCTTGTCAGTATTGCAGCAAGCCGGAAAATCGCAGTGAAATATCGGCGCTGCTGACTGAGCGATCGTTTACGGGGGCGAGACCGAAAAAAGGGGCGATCGACAAATTTACGCGACCGGCAATAGTTGGGGACTACAACTATGGAGGGTTTGACGGAAAAGACCGCATCCTACAATCGGAAGATGCAACTATTTTCTATGACATTCCTAAGAATTTGCCTCAAATACCGGGAAATCATTCAACATTTCTGTGGCAGTCTCAGAGTATTTGGTTGATGACTCAAGCCGCTCGCTGGGGACAGATTAAAGAAGTTCCAAAAAATGCTGAGGAATTAGCTAAAAAAGCTTGGAGAACCGACATTTACCGCAAGATTGTTGCCGAAATGGGGATCGATTGTCCCCAGGAGGATTACCAAGTGGAACCTGCGGAACTTTTTATTGATAAAAAGGCATTCGATCCAAGCGATCCGGTGGGTTATTTGAATAGTTTTGAAATTCGAGCCAACCGTCCTCAGTCTTTTTTTCAGTCTTAATTTCTACATTCCTGAACGCAGAACCTCTGCGAGGTGGCGAACCTTACCGGCGCTTACCCAAGCGGAAGGAAATCAAATTAACACTTTACTACTTTTTAGGAGAATACCGTGACTCAATACTTTTCTACTTCTATCGAAGCCAGCAGCCAAGTCAAGAAGCAGCCTGAATTTTTGGAAATTAACAACTTGTTCAAGTCGTATAAAAATCCTGACGGTAGCGAATTTAGCGTTTTGGACAATATCAATTTAAGTATTGGAGAAAACGAATATATTTCGGTAATCGGTCACTCGGGCTGTGGCAAATCAACGCTGCTAAAAATAGTGGCTGGTTTGGAAAAACAGAGCAGGGGTATGGTGACACTGGAAGGAAAAGAAATTCGCAAACCGGGAGCCGATCGCATGATGGTATTCCAGCACTACGGATTGCTGCCTTGGCTGACAGTGCGGGAAAATATTCGGCTGGCCGTTGATGAAGTTTTGCAAAGTCTTAGCCGCGCGGAGAAGATTAGTCTTGTCAACGAACACCTAGCAATGGTAAACTTAACGGCAGCAGCCGATAAATATCCAGACGAAATTTCAGGAGGCATGAAACAGCGGGTTGGGATTGCGCGAGCTTTGGCGATTCGACCGAAAATGTTATTAATGGACGAACCGTTTGGAGCGCTGGATGCTCTAACTCGCGGCAAGTTGCAGAAACAGGTGCTGGATATCTGGGAAAATCACAGACAAGCTGCAATGATGATTACTCACGATGTGGATGAAGCTATCTATATGTCCGATCGCATTGTGCTGATGACAAACGGTCCGGCAGCGACAATAGGAGAGATTTTGTCAGTGCCGTTTTCGCACCCGCGCGATCGCCAGGAGTTGCGGGAATCGAAGGATTATTACGAACTCCGCAACTATGCTTTGAATTTTCTCGATCGCTACTTTACTCAAGACGAATAACACCCGACCGATCGACATAACAATTCACTTAAGAGAGGTTAAGCCTGTGAATCTCAAAACAATGTTAGCGCGTTTTGAAAGTGCATTGGGATACCAAAATTTAGCAGAAGAAATGGTATTGCTGCCGGAGCAAACATTACCAGTTTCTAAGAAATCAAAATCCCCAAAACAGGCAAAAACTATCAATTTTATTGTCGGTTACAACAGTTCTCCCCAAAGTCAAATAGCTCTGGATATTACCCTTTGGATGGCGCATCAAACTCGTTTAGTAACAACTAAAGAAGTCACGGTTCAAGTCGTCTACGTGATCGACGAATCGCCAAAAAGTTACGGTGAAGATAATTGCAAATTTGCTGTAGCAAATGCCTTGGTCGCACAGCAGAAAGTGTCTAATTTAGAGGAAGCATTCGCCCTTAATTGTGCAGCGCCTGCGCTGGCTTTACAAACCGAAATCTCATCGGTATCCCAGCAAAAAAGTTGGATCGATCCGCATTATTTTCGAGAAATTTTTGGTCAAAAAAATGAGTACGAGGTAGCAGATAAGTTGCTGTGGCAAGCGCGCTGTTTGGCTGAGGAGTGGCGCGGTTTATTCAAAGCTCATTTACGCATCGGGCGGGTTGCTACAGAACTGAGAAATGTGGTTGAATTAGAATCAGCCAACTTACTTTTCTTGGGCTGCGATTCGGGAAACCACTCGCTGGTTAGGGAACTAGGCAATAATTTTCCGTGCTGCGTACTCGGGATTCCTTCGGCACTCAGCTATCAGATGGAGGTTCAGCCTGAAGAAAGTTTGAGTAAGTTACAGTTGGCTACAACTATACCTGCACATTAAACTGGTTGAGCACTTACGCAAAACTATATGTAAGGTTCGCAGTGCAAACCCTACCGCTATAAATTCGCGCGCCAAACATTTTTTTGCGTAAGTTCTATGTCGATAAAAGATTAACAATAGTTTTCTCGCTCGAAGTTCCAACTAACAGACAAGTGGGACTTTTTTTGATTATTGAGATGTTTAAAATTTCTCTTAAGGAAAAATGTCGTCACTTACCTGAGCATAGACAATTCGTTAACTAATTTTATCCTTCCCCGGCACACAGAGCGCAGCAGCCGATCGATCGAGCGTTTGTCTTCCTCAGTCAAATTTTCGTCAAAAATAGCAGCCATCAAACCATACCTATCGGCTAGAGTAATGTAGCCATTTTGATTCACTTCGGCAAACAGCTCGGCCAAAGCAGATGGAATCAGGTGGACAGGAGTTTGCATAGCGATTGAGTCTAAATTCGACGATCGCGCGATCGGGCGTTTCTGCATTAACAAAAGGCGATCGCACTATAAAAATTTATAGCTCTATTGCCTTTAAAGGTGTGACAATAAACAGCAAAATTTGTGAAGTAAATCACATTTGAAATTGGCGAATTATGATAAAGTGGGCAGGTGCGTTTGATGGAAGACCGAGCAACTACAAACTTAATGTTTTCTAAAGATTGAAAATCACCACTTCCTCCACAGGTTCAGCTAACTCAAACTTAAACACCCGCGAATAGAAATAGAATTCGCCGTCAAGAGTTCTTTTGATATTTTCAGCGCGGCGAAAACCGTGCTGTTCCCCTTCATAAGCAACATAAGCAACCGGCAAACCTTTAGCTTTCAATATCTCTACCATCATTTCCGCTTGATTGGGCGGAACCACTTTATCTTCTAATCCTTGAAAGAAGATGACGGGACAAGATAAACGTTCGGCAGAATGAATCGGCGAACGAGCTACATACAAATCTTTTCTTTCAGGATAAGGCCCAATCAATCCATCCAGATAGCGCGCTTCAAACTTGTGAGTATCCGTTGCCAAAGCTTCCAAATCGCTAACTCCATAATAGCTCGCACCGGCCTTAAACACATCGCGGAAAGTAAGAGCGCACAGAGTAGTGTACCCCCCTGCGCTGCCTCCGGCGATCGCCATTTTTTCGCCATCAACTAAACCCTTTTCAGCTAAATATTTAGCACCGTTAGCGCAGTCGTCAACATCGACAATTCCCCAACTATCTTGCAGCCTTTTTCTGTATTCTCGGCCGTAACCAGTGCTGCCGCCGTAATTAACATCGAGCACGGCAAAACCGCGACTCGTCCAATATTGAATTTTCAAATTCATGCTACTAGAAGTAGCAGCAGTTGGGCCGCCGTGGCTTTTAACAACAAGCGGCGGTTTTTCACCTGCAGGTGCTGCGAAATCTTGATTTTTCGGAGGATAGAAGAAACCGAAAGCAGTCAAATTGTTTTCCGTGGGGAATTCAATCGGTTCAGGTACTGAAAGATAACCCGCATTGATGCTTAAGTTGCTCGATTGGCGCAATATTTCTAGTTTATTTGTTGCTAGATTTAGTTGTACAATAGCAGTAGATTCAGTCGGCGAACCTGCCATAAAAACAACAGTTTCTCCCCGGCCTCTGACAGACGAAATATCAGTGTATGGTGTCTCAATATTTGTCAAATGCTTTGTCGTTAAATCAAGACTCGCTAAATACCACAGGCCTTGCTGAGTGTAGGTGCAAATAATTTTGCTTTCCGAGACAACGGTATAAGTAGACATTCCAAAAACCCACTGAGGAAGTCCGAATTCAGCCGCCATTTCGCACAGAGGTTCGACCTCTTGCTGTTCCCTCGACAAGCGGGGATTGACAGTTCTGTAGAAATTCCACCAGTTGGACTTGTCAGAAACAAAATACAAAACTCCATCTGGCGACCATTCCGGTTGAAAAATTGACTCCTCAACCCCGCCAGCAACTAAGTATTTTTCACCTAAATAACCGTCAGCATTAATTTCTGCCACCCACAATTCTGTGCCATCCCACGGCATATTTGGATGGTTCCAACAAATCCAGGAAAGTTGAGAACCGTCTGGACTTAAACGAGGGGAAGCATAAAAATCATTGCCCTGAGTTAAGATTTGAATATCTTCGCCGTTATCTAAATTAATGCTAACAAGAGTATTGACAGGTTCGCCCTCACCTGCATGGTCTTCGCGCACGCAAATCAGGCGATTTCTTTGCTTGTCAACTATCGCATCTGCATAGCGAGAATTAGCAGTAGGTGTCAGAGGTTCTGGTTGAGAATTTAATGTTTGAGTATAAATACGTTGGTCGGCAAAATTAGAAAAATAGACAACACCGCCAGCAACTGCAAACGAAGCGCCGCCGTATTCGTTAACGCGAGTGCGAACATTAAAAGGATGCGGTGTCACGTCGCTAATTTTACCATCTGGAGTGCGCCGCACGAGGACGCTTCTTCCCGCTTCCGAAGGTCTTCCCTCAACCCAGTAAATATCATCGCCGTCAATAGCAATTTGTCCGAGTCCGACAGTTCCAGAAACAATTAAATCGGAAGAAATAGGCGATTTCCAAGAGCCGTAAGGTGATACTTTATTCATATAGTTGAGGCAGTTGTGTTTCTCGCACAAAAAAATTAATATTTGTACTTTACACTACTTCAGTCACTGGGGAAGCAAAATGTCCAAAAAACTCGTACTCATGGATCACGACGGTGCAGTTGACGACTATCTCTCAGTCGTGTTGCTGATGACAATGGAGGAAGTCGAAACTCTGGGAGTAATTGTAACTCCTGCGGACTGCTACATTCAACCGGCTGTGAGTGCAACGCGCAAAATCCTCGATTTGATGGGGCGTTCAGAAGTTCCAGTGGCGGCGAGTACGGTGCGGGGACTGAATCCATTTCCGGTGTTATTTAGGCGAGATTCCTTTGCAGTCGATCGACTTCCCATTCTAAATGAAAAAGGAACCATTGACACGCGGTTAATATCAGAACCCGGACAAAACTTTATGGTGCGAGTTTTGCAAGATGCAGCCGCACCAGTCACATTAATGGTAACGGGGCCGTTAACAACAGTAGCGCAAGCTTTAGATATCGCGCCAGAAATTGAAAGCAAAATTCAAGAAATTGTCTGGATGGGAGGCGCCCTCAATGTTATCGGCAATGTTAGCAAAGATATGGAACCAGGACAAGATATGTCGGCGGAATGGAATGCTTACTGGGACCCGATAGCAATCGAGAGAATTTGGCAAACACAAATTCCCGTTGTCATGTGTCCTTTAGACATCACAAATAAGGTACCGCTGACTGTCGAATTTTCTAATATCTTAGCAAAACAGCGCAAATATCCAATTTCCGACTTAGCAGGACAGTGTTATGCCCTCGCAATATCTCAAGATTACTATTTTTGGGACATTTTGGCAACCGCTTATTTAGCGCATCCAGAATTTTATCAACTGCGAGAATGGGAAACCGAAATTATTACCGAAGGCCTCAGCCAAGGACGCACAAAAGTTAAAAGTGGAGGGCGAAAAATTCAAGCAATGGATAAAGTAGACACCGCAAAATTTTACAATTACATATTACAACAGTGGGCGCGGTAAACCTCACAATATTTGCTAGGGACGGTGGGCGAAATCTCCGTACAAAACCCGCCCTGACGCAAATATTTACGGGTTCTTCTCTTCCCTCTCTTCCTCTGCGTCCTCTGCGCCCTCTGCGGTAAAAAAAACTCATCTCAAAAAATGCTGCCAATTCTATCAATTATCCCCTTAGCCCAAACCCCTCCCGCACCTCAAGAAATCCTCCAAATCCAAGAAGTGCGACCACTCCCCGGAGAGTTAGACAACATACCAGTATTTAACAGCAACAGTCCAGAATTAGTGCTGCAAGAAGGAATTTTGCTTTCGACATTTCCCCCAGATGGGAAAAGATTTCCGGCGGCACATTTAAACTTTCCGTTTCAAGGACGTTTCGACATATTTGCCCATCACATAGCCCGCGCACCTTCCCCGGAAGATTTACGAACATTGTATCAAGGAGTAATTGTTTATAATCCGGGCAATAAACCTGTAACATTAGATATATTGCAAGCTGCGAGTTATCTCAGTCAACCCGATGCACCTTTTATTGAATTGCCGCCACAAGTCGATAATTCAAACAGTAATATTTACGCGGGGCCGGGAAGTCGCGCTGTGAATGATATTCTCAGAGGAAGGAGACAGTCTGACTTTGAGCCGCAGTTAATTATTCCACCGGGAAAAAGCGAACTGTTGATGAATCATCCGATACCGGTGCGGGGATTGGTACCGCCGCTAAACGGTCGATCGACCTTGATGCGGTTGCGGAGCGATGGTATAGTCTATGTTGCCAGTCTGGCGATGTTTGCCCGAGTTGACGCAGAGGGAAACGGACAGGGAAACGAGCGATCGCCCAACTTAGCAGAATGGCAAAACTTATTAGACAATGGTAATATAGCCGGGCCGCGCGATCGAGCTCCCACACCGCCCGAAATCACCGAAGGTCAACTAATTTACGGCCGAGTTGCCGGTGTAGCATTAGGTTCAGAATGGCGAGCACTTCTCTCAGACAACCCCGCCACCTCAAACCTAGCAATTCCACAACCCGGAACAGCATTTTCCTACCCATTAAGCACCCTCCCGCGCGGAATGCTGGGCACAAATCAAGTGCAAAGTGCGAGGATGCTAGTCCGCTACCCAGATACAGCATACCGCGCTCACGGCAATTACGGAATTCAATACAGTCTCAGCTTGCCGCTGTACAATTTTACCAGCAAAAATCAAACTGTAACTGTCGCCATTCAAACTCCAATTAAGACAGACAAATTAGCTTCAGGAGGACTTAATTTTTTAGAACCTCCGGCACCTCAAACTTTTTTTAGGGGAACGGTTCGAGTGCGGTATACTGATGACAGTAAAGTGCCTCAAACTCGCTACGTGCATTTAGTCCAGCGGCGGGGACAGCAGGGGGAACCTTTAGTAAAACTAGAGATGAAATCGGGAGAAAAGCGATTTGTAGAAGTGGATTTTATTTATCCGCCCGATGCGTCGCCACCGCAAGTTTTGACAGTGAAAACCCATTAAATCTGAGTTGCTGCTACTGCTAGGCATACGCCTACAAATACAATACGCAATTAAAGATTTGTTTTTATTTTGGGGCGGCGCATAATTGATTTGTCCCTAGTGGGTATCCGCAAAAAAAGATGAAGTTCTCAAAAAAATTCTGGATAGTTGCTTGTTTTGTGTACGTTTTAATTCTTCTCAGTATTATGCTTTTAGCAGGTACGGGGAAATTGCTCAACTTTCCTCTCGCTCATCCGCCTTATGACAAACTAGGTCACTTTATTTTGTACGGAATAGCATCTTTTTTGTGCCATAGAGCAACAGGCAAAAAAAAGATCAATTTGTTTAATTATTCAATTCCTTTCGGTCCCGCAATTTTTACTATGTTCACTGCGGCAGAAGAAATGCTGCAAGCCATTTTACCAAATCGTACTGCTAGTATTGAAGATTTTTTATATAGTTTTTGCGGGATTGCAGTTTTTTATTGGATTGGAGAAGTTTGGGATAGAAAAAAAGGGCATTGATGATATAGAAGGAAGTTCGGAAACGGATTCGCTCGACGGATGTAACGGATGTAACGGATGTCAGGAAGAAGGTAGTTCGGCAACGGATTCGCTTTCTGAGGATGTAACGGATGTCAGTTCGATGGAAGTCGGAAGTTTCTAGAGTGCAGAATGCGAACCTGTTGACGAGTATCAACAACTTTTTTTTACTGGTGACTCTGCCCGCACGGGTTAATAGATATGTATACCACAATCGGGAGCAACTGTCAATACGCTGGCGGCGGCTACCGCAGTGAAAATTTAATTTTTTTTGAAATTGTTTAACATTAGCAATTTACCGAGATTTCCCATCTGGACAATGTGTTTGAGAGCCTTCAATCACTCTCTTCCAAAAAGGTTTGTACTCGACCGCTTGGTCGCAAAACAACTCTAATTTTCGGGTTTTTGCCATTAGAAACGGCAGAAACAAAAGGCTCGCCGGCTAATGGCATATTAGCTTGCTCGATATAATCTGCTGCTGCTTTTCCCATCGGCACAATACTTTGAACTGACCCATTTTCATCGATCAGCACGCTGTATTCCAAAGTTTGTTCCATTCCTTCTGGCGGCTTCCAGCGTTCCTCAAAGTAAGTTCTAGCTTCTGAAACTTGAGGAATTGTATCAAATAAAGTGCGGTTTTTTTGGCTCGCCGCAGCCTGGTTGTTGTCCTCGGACTCGGTGGTTGGTTGAGTGTCCTCAAGGGGTGGGAGTTCGGTACTGGCGGGGGGGACAATCGGCTCGATGGGGCTGGGGAAGGGCTGCGGCGGGGGAACGGGAAATCGGGAAGCCGACAGCGAGGGCGGCAGGGGGGGCGGTACGGTGGGAGCTAGTCTCGGCGGTAGGGGGGGCAGCACGTAGGGTACTGGTGCGGGTGCTTGGGGGGCGGAAATGGGCGGTTCTTCGGGGGCGGGAATAGTGATTGTTTGCCCTTGAGGGAAAGCTGGGGCGCTCTGTGGGGCGCTGGGTGCGCTGCCGTTGGGGGGAAATAGCAGGGGTGGCTGCTGGATGGGGCTGGGTCTGTTGGTGGGGGGATTTGGGGCGAGGGCGATGGGGGGCAAGCTGGGGCTGGGGGAGGCGGCGGTGTTGATGGGCGGGGGCGGCAGGGGCGGTAAAGTGGGTGTGGCGGCGGGTGTTGGTGCTGGGGGTGTCGGTAGGGCGGCAACAGGACTGGGGGAGACGCCGGCCGCTAACTGGGGGTTTCCTGGATCGGGGGCTGTGGCAGTTTGGGGGGAGGTGGCGGATCGATCGAGCATTTTGATAATTCCTGTCGTCAGGCCCGCGCTGGCGACCATCATTGCTGCCACCTTGAGCCAGGGGGAGGACAGCGGGCGTCGGGGCTCGCGGTTGAGGTTGGGAAGCGCCATCACTTCGGCGGCGCAGTCATCCAGTGCTGTGGCCAAGTCAAACAGTTGCAGGGTGCTCAAAGGAACTACTGGCCCGGATTCTACGGCGCTTAAAGAGCCTAAAAACAAGTTGTGGGCAAGCAAGCCGCGGGGTTCTAAGCGGGGGGGAACCGGAAGGTAGGAGGTTGGGAGAGAGTAGGGGTTTGAGGTTGCTAGTTCGGAACTGTTGACGGATCGATCGAATATGACGGCGTTACGCGCGACTTCTGGCGAGTCTGATCCCGCAGGGATACGGCCTGTTTGAGATGTGAGGTTGCTTTCCCAATCGCGGGATTCGCCGAGCAAGTTTTGGACGTAGTTGCTGACAGCTTCGTGGAGGGTTTCGAGTTGAATTCGATCGCCCCTGAGAGTAACGTGTTGGGTATCTGGCAGCCTGGGGTCGTCGAGTCGCAGCTCAAAACTTAAAGATTTAAACACCGGTTGGCCCGCCCAGCGAGATAGAGGCGAACTTTTGGCTGTGATTTCCAGCGTGCAAGTGGGGGGCGTGTACCGTTTGAGAACCATAGCAGAAAGTCTGTTGACTGTTGACTGTTGACTGTTGACTGGTGAGTGTTGACTGTTGACTGTGGTTTAATTCTTAGAGCCGAAAGTCTGTTGACTACTGACTACTGACTACTGAGTGTTGTTTAATTTTTAGCACGGTCTAGAAGAGCCAGCCAGAGGCGGCGGTGGCCGCCGGGACTGCTGTAAAACAGCAAATCGATCAGGAGTTTGAGGGCCAAATCACTCAGTTCTCGGGCCGATAAGTTTTCTGCATCTTCCATGCGCGAGCCATAAGTGTTGCTGAACCTGTCAATATAATCTCCCAACAAAGCGATTGTGTGAGGTTCGCGGTTTTGCTCTGCCATTTGTTCGAGCAAAGCAACAGCGCGGCGGATTAAAGCTTGGTGCTGTTTTGCCAAATGACAGCTTATCAAAACTAGCGATCGAGCTTCTTCCACATCGAGTTTTTTGCGCCCTCCGTGGCCTTTCCGCAGCGGGTTAGATTGGCGCAGCCGCCACAAAGCTACCCGATCGGCTACCATTGGCTCTAAATTCAGTTCGGCTGCTACCTTAAGCATCGCCTCTGAGCCAATTTCTGCCAGTGCTTCTAGGGCTAACAGCACTAAATCCAGTTGGGCTTTAATGTTGTCCAACTGGGTAGGTTCTGGTGCTTTTTGGGTCAATTCTTCCCAGTTGGGAGATGGGCCCGTTTCGTTTGTGGGAGCGGAGGACTTTACGGTCGAGCGCATGGCTTCAGCACGGGAAATTAAGACTGGTTGAGGCAGGATATCAAACAGTATGCACTGATTAAAGCTTTTGGGCCTGTGGGCAACAGCACATCTGTTAAGTTGTCTCCATAGCTCGTTGCTTTGATTCCGGCAATCCTAACTGCTGGACGGATTTGCGGGCTAAAAGTTGCGGCTTCAAGTTCGATCGATCGCAATCCGCAAAACCCATAGATTTTCACCCCTAACCATCCTACGCCACACAGTGACCGAAATCAAATCAGTGCTCTGAAACTATCGGGGCTTATATCGATCCTAGCGAGAGCGAGTGCTACTTATAGTCTGTCGCTACTTATAGTCTGTCAGACTATAGTGGTCATTGCTTCATCTGGCGCCATTTATGGATATTACGGAGCAATTTGGTAAAAAAGTTAGACATTTCAGAAAGCTCAGAAATCTTTCCCAAGATCAGCTTGCAGAACTATCGGAATTACATCGCACCTATATTGGTTCAGTTGAACGAGGTGAAAGGAATATAACGCTACTTAATGCCAGCAAAATAGCCAAGGCATTATCAGTTAGCCTAGCTGATCTGGTAATTGATGATGACTGAAAGAAGACTCGAGCAAATTTTAGCAAGATACCAAAACTCATTTACCGAAAAAATTTATGCAGAAGAGAATGAAGAACACGATATTTTAATGGATGTATTTGGTATTTCTCCAATAATAAAAAAAGAAAATAGGCAATATTGGGGACGTGAGTTAGGTATGTGTTGGCAATTGTTAGTTACTGAAACGTGTAAAACATATTGCAGTAGCTTTCAGCCAGCATTTAAAGTTGGAAGCGATGAGCCGTGCGGTGCGATCTGATTGTTGATGGGTACGCAATAGATACAAAATATCGTATTGGTTCAGGAGATTCTGGAACACTGAAGAAGTTCAAAGATTATGGCCCACTACTTCGTACTTATAATTACGAACCCGTATTTTTAATACTTAGAGAAGATAATCTGCCCGCAGCTATTACAGCGTGCCAAGTAGGGACTTGGAAAGTTTACACTGGGGACGATTCGTTTCAGTTCATAAAAACAATAAGCGGGTTTGATTTAAAGTCATTTCGTAAGGATTCAGGTGAAAAATAATTGATTGAGAGCCGAAAAATATGGTAATGTTCAGATGAGCCAAAAACCCGAGCGATCGGCAGCACTACAATTAGGAATAGTTGAGCAGTCCAGCCGTGAGGAACCGGTCAAAATTGTGCTGACTCAACAGAAGCTGATTGAAAAACTACAAGAAGAACTCGAAAAGCTCAAAGAGAGACAGCCAAGCAATAGCAAAACATCATCGAAACCCCCATTGAGCAATCTCATACAGAAATCAGAACTCGCCAAAGTTGATAACTCAAAAGAATCAGAAACAGAGCCTGCATCGCAAACCCGGAGGACAGCCGGGACATACAGCGGGAACCGCTGTAATGTGGTACAATAGATAACAATAAAATATCATTTTGTATTCAACGCTAATGAAAGCATATTCGCTCGATCTCCGATCAAAAATAGTAGCAGCACATCTGGCCCAAAAGATGTCAATTAGGAAAGTAGCCATCAGGTTTGCTGTGAGCAAAAGCCTCGTCCAAAAATTGGTGAAACAACAACAAACCGAGGGTGATTTACAGCCTAAACAGAGGGGTCAACCACAACGAGCGTCACCTGACAAATGCGGAAGCACTCATCAGAACACTGGTGGCAGAGCATCAAGATGCTACCTTGGTAGAGTTGTATGAATTATTTGCTATTAAGACGGGAAATTGGGTGAGTCGGACGGCGATGTGTCGCTACTTACAGAAATTAGGACTCAATCGTAAAAAAAAACATGGCACAGTAGCCAAGGCGGGACTGAAAGAGTCCAAAAATTCAGGGTGGAATATTGGGAAAAGATCAAAAATATCGAGCCGAAAAACTTAGTATTTTTGGATGAAACTGGTATTCTACGCTCGTTTGAGTAGAACTTATGCCCGCTCCCAGCACGGGACAAGAGTATACAAAAAAAAGCATTCTATCGGGGTGCCAAAGTCACAGATATTGGCGAAATTAGTATGAATAAAGTGTTGGCATTGATGACAAGGAATGATTCAATGGATGGACAGGCATTTGCTATATTTATTCAGCATTTTTTATGTCCTCAATTATGGGAAGGAGCGGTAGTAGTAATGGATAATTTACCCGCCCATAAATTAGCATCAATCAAAGGGGGAACTTCCGCTGATATCCTCAGCGGTTGTGCTGCCTTTTTAACTGCTGCTGACATCCTTGAATCTTCCTTTTAGTGGAGATTATCGAACAGCTTGAAGTGTTCTTTTCCCTCCCGGTATATCGCTGTTAACAACATAAAAATCTTGCGGATAAATCCACTGGGTGCCCAGGGGACCGTGAATTTGAATGCCGGTCATAACGGCATAGGTAAAAA
Source organism: Microcoleus sp. Pol14D4 (assembly GCF_036701245.1). Classification (NCBI taxonomy): domain Bacteria; kingdom Bacillati; phylum Cyanobacteriota; class Cyanophyceae; order Oscillatoriales; family Microcoleaceae; genus Microcoleus; species Microcoleus sp. Pol14D4. The sequence continues at coordinate 105,913 of NZ_JAUBQM010000005.1, read as the reverse complement.
TAGATCGATCCAGGGTATCTAAAAGATGTTCGACATCCTCAGAAATAATTCGAGATGCCAATTTTGTAATTTCTATTAAATCGGGTTTATCTCCATAGGTAATGGTTGAAAGAATTTTTTGCCGAATAATTGTTTGTTCAATATCCTGCATATCCATTTCTAGCTTCAGGTGCCCCGCTGCCAACTCTTCAACAATCGCTTCTAATGCTCCACAGGCATGGGAAGCCTTTTGAATACCATCTCGATAAACCATGCCAATATCGCCATGTCTAGAAATAGCGATGTGGGGCATGGCATAAAAGGTAAAACGACGGATACCATCAACTATAGGGGTATGGTCTGTCGCAGAAGCTAACCCAGTTTTGCCCATCATCACAAATCCAGCTAAACTGCAACAATTAAAGGTTTTCCCCCAGTATCGAATTACTTCGGCGAATAGGGGTTCGGCGATTTCATCCCGACAAATTGCTATCATTCCCATCGTATTTTCATCACAAAAACCGTAGGTACTCAAGCTTTGGAACGTCTTTCTCATGTACTTGCTCATGGGTAATGCCCCTGGAAAGTGAGTAGTGAGCATTTGATGAAAAGCTGGAAACACATTAGGATCATAACCATTTAGTGTTTGGGGGATAGTTTCGCTAAGCTGATTGATAGGATTCTGGGTCATCTTTTCGCTGCTCTTAATTAACTGGTGAGATCCTTCACTTTAAACTGTTAACGGTTGCACCAATTCCTTGACAGGTGCTTCACGGTCATCTGGCTGCTGCACCCGAATCAGCCACCCTTCGGCTTGGGAGTAGTTATCTTTTTGCACTTGTTTAATAGCTTGTTTGAAGTTCAACTGTACGCCCCAAACATCGCTCGTGAAGCGCTTTTCTTGCTTCATTTTGTCGAAGAACCCGACTGCTTCGGGGTGAGATAAACCACCTTCGGTTTTAGCAATAGAGAGCATTACGTCATTAGTCAGGCAGTTACTAAAGTGGTAAATCAACTCTTAATTATGCCACATTTGCAGTATAATCCATTCCGGTTGCATTAGTATGATATGTTCGTTGCGACTTGTTTGGCTGCATACAAATATATAATTACGAGTCAACCGGAAATGCGAAAATCTGACTATTTCAAATAAACCACCGTCACACCTGCACCTCCTTCTTTTTGACTGGCGAGCTCGTAGCGAGAAACCTGCGGGTGAGAATCTAGAAACTCGTGAACCCCGCGCCGTAACTGTCCCGTACCTTTGCCGTGAATTATCCACAGAACTCCGTATTCCACGGCCTTGGAAAGAGCTCTGTCTATTTCGATTTCCGCGTCGGAGACTCTCGCACCCCGTAAGTCGATCGAATTATTAGCAGTGCGAATCGCAATTTCGGGATTGGGTTTTGCAGGTTCCGACGCTGCTTGCTTAGCTTTAGCCGTAGCGAGTGCTTGTGCTTGGGCTGCTACCTTGGCTAATTGAGCTTTAGTTTCCGGTTTTTGACCGTCGAGGGATTCAATTTCTCCCAGTTTGACAGTCATTTTCATAATCCCAAACCGGACGCTCAACTCTTCGTTAGCGTCGGGGCCGCTGAGGACTTCGGCGGTTTGGCCCAAGCTGGGAATGCGGATGCGATCGCCCACTTTCGGCATAAAACTCGGTTTGGGTTTAGCCGGTTGTTGCCGCGAGGGGAGATGTTTTTCAGAAATTTGATTTAAAGTCTCTGTCGCTTGTTGGGCATTTTGAGCCGTCTGGTTGCCCGACTGCAAGCGGCGAATGATTTGAGCAATTTCTGATTTTGCCGAGCCTATAGCCTCATTTACTGCCACTTCCTGAGCTATTTTTAGTTCTCGCTCCCGCTCTTGCAAAGCGGCTGCTTTTTGAGAAACTTCTCTGTGCAGTTTTTCGGTTTGGTGTAGCAGTTGAGTTGCTTCTCTGGCCTTGGTTTCCTGTTTCCGGCGCTGTGCTTCGAGTCCAGCAATTACTTGATTAACATCTTGAGAGGCCCCCCCGACATAGGTTTGAGCTTCTTCGACTATGGATGCTAGCAAACCGAGTCTTTTGGCAATGGTGAGGGCGTTGGAACGTCCGGGAATTCCCCACAGCAAGCGATAGGTTGGCTGCATGGAATTGTCGTCAAATTCTACTGAGGCATTTTCAAAGCGGGAGTCTTGGTATTTGAGGGCTTTGAGTTCGCCAAAGTGGGTAGTTGCAACTGTTAATAGGGAATGTTGGGCGAGGTATTTCAACAGGGCGATCGCCAATGCACTGCCTTCTGAGGGGTCTGTTCCCGCTCCTACTTCGTCTAACAAAACTAAAGATTTGGGAATTGGTAATTGGGGATTGGTAATTGGGGATTGGGGTTGGGGAATTTGTAATTTAGGTTTGAGAATTGGGAGAGCAGAAAGAGTGTTCTGTGTATCTGTGACTTCTTGGTCTTGCTGCTGGGAATTAGTAATTGGAAGGTTTGAATTTTCTTCCCCCTCAGCCTGCGATTTATTGTGTAAAACTTCTAAAATGCGGCTGATGCGGCGGATGTGGCCGGAGAAAGTAGACAAACTTTGCTGCAAAGATTGTTCGTCACCAATATCGGCCAAAATGTTGTCGAACCAAGGCAATTCAACGGGTTCGCGGGCGGCAACAAACATTCCTGCTTTCGCCATTAAAGCTGCCAAGCCCAAGGTTTTGAGGGTGACAGTTTTGCCGCCGGTGTTGGGGCCGGTGATGGCGACGACGCGGATGTGCGGCCCGATCGTTAAATCGACCGGCACGACTGGAAAGCCTTGCTCGTGCTGTTGCTGCCAAACTAATAAAGGATGCCGCAACTGGCGCAGGGTAATTTGCGATCGCAGGTTGCGAATTAATAATTGACTGTTTTCTGAGTTTTCCTCATCTTCTTTTTCCTCATCTTCTGTTTCGGGATTTTTTGGTGCTAATTCAGGCTCTCCCAATTCGATAAATTTTGGCGGATTTGCTTGCAACCAATAACTGTAACGCGCTTTAGCAACCGCTAAATCTAAAGTTGTAACTACCACCACCAATCTGTCTAAATCGGGTTTTACTGCTGCGACTTGCTCCGTGAGGGCGCGGCGGACTGCTTCTTCTTCCGCTTGTTCTTGCCTCAGCAACTGCCGCATTTGGTTGTTAAGATTGACTGTGCTGTGGGGTTCTACGTACAGTGTCGCGCCGCTGGCCGAGGAGTCGTGAACGATGCCCGGTATGGCATCTTTTTGGGGAGCTTTGACGGGAATGACAAAGCGTCCGCTTCTTTGGGTAATTAGCTGTTCTTGTACGGCGTTGGATTGGCGCTGCAAAATTCCCTGCAATATTTGATAAATGCGATCGCGCAACTGCCGCATTTGAACTCTAATTCCTGCTAATTTAGGAGTGGCTCTGTCTGCTACTTGAGCGCGATCGTCTATACAGCGGTGGATTTCTTGCTCTAGTTCGGGATAAGTCCGCAATTGGGAAGCCAGTTCTTGGAGCGTCGGCACATCTGCCTGAGAGTCAATTATCCGGCGCAATTGCCTTGCTCCGGCGAGGGTAGTAGCAATTGCCAGCAATTCTTCGCCGCTGAGCAAACCTTGCAGTTCGGCTCGCTGCAGGGAAGTGCCGATGTCTTGGATTCCTTCAAAACTCAAAGCACCGCCAGCGCGGCTCTCTAACTGATAAGCTTCCTGAGTTTGGGCTAGGAGTTCGGCTGTTTGAGCTTGAGTTGCCGGGATTTCGAGGTCGAGGGCGGCGGCGACGCCGAGTTTGGTGGCCGCGAAGGTAGCCAAGTGCTGACACAGGCGCGGCCATTCTAATAGTTCTAGTGTTTCGGCTTGAATCAAAGTTGAGGTGGTGTTGGTAATTGGCATTCTCAGGCGCTGACCGAGAAGGTGAATTTAACGATACTATTAATTGATTTTAAAGTTTTTTATTGTTTCCTGGCGCAATTTGAGAAAGTATCTGCGATCGCCCTCAGCAGTCTTTCGGCCGAAAGCTCTGATGTAACATTAATTACGAAGGAGAAAATTTGCATTTTTGCATTACCCGTCTCAAATTATACCTTCTCGTGATACCATTCCCCAAAAAATATGCAACTTTAGGCAAGCTCCCAACTATTATACAGTAAGTCATTCCCAATTTTTTACTCTAAAATATAAATTGTAAAATGGTATGGGCTATTTTGGGTTTTGAGGGAGCGGGGATGGGCTGTTTTTTGGTGGAATTGAACTATTTTGGAATTTTAAATCTGTCAGCGCAATTCTGGCGGTTGTATCCTAAAAAGTAATTTGTGGAGGTGGTAGAAGTATGGCAAAGATTCTGGCGATCATCGCGGATACTGTGACTTTTCAAGTTGTCCAAGAGTTACTCACCCAACAGGGACATCAGGTGAGAGTCGTTCCCGACGACAAGGAGGGTTTAGACTTGGCGAGGGAGTTGTCCCCCGATGTGATAATTTGCGACGGGACTTCGCCTCAAATCAACTTTTTGGAGGTGTGCCGGCTGGTGAAAGCCGATTCCCTACGGGATAGCTTCGCTTCACGAGAATTGGCAACAGCCTATTTTATTCTGCTGACAACACCGGACCAATTTGATGAAATTCAAGAATTGGATGTACCCTTTGACGATTTTCTGTTTAAACCGATAGTTAAGCACGAATTATTGGCGCGGGTGCGCGCGTCTAAGCGATCGCACGAGTTGAGGGCGCGGTTGGAGTTAACACAGCAAGAATTGCAACTGTCGCGCGAGCGAATTCTGCAAAGTGAAAAAATGTCTAGTTTGGGCGAATTGGTGTCTGGGATAGCCCACGAAATTAATAACCCAATTACTTTTATTTACAGCAATCTAACTCACGTCCAAAGCTACACGACCGATTTAATTGAACTACTGCGATTGTATCAACAAGAGCTAGTCAATCCCGGATCGGAAATTCTGCAAAAACAACAAGATATGGATGTGGAATTCGTACTCGACGATTTATTAAAAATTGTGAGTTCCATGCGTACCGGGAGCGATCGCATCCGCCAAATAATTTTGTCACTACAGGATTTTTCCCGCAGCGATCGATCGGGCTGGCAGTTATTCGATGTTTCCGACGGTTTAGAAAATACTCTGTTGTTGTTACAGCACCGCTTGCCGGCGCGCGAGGGAAGGCGAGACATCAAGGTGATGAAAGAATTCGGCAATTTGCCACAAATTGAGTGTTATGCAGGTCTGCTCAATCAAGCTTTTCTGAATATCATCAATCACGCGATCGATGTTTTGGAAGAGTCTGCTCAAGAGTTGGCAGAGTTGGAATCGAGCAAATTTAAGCCTGTGATTTTGATTAGCACTCAGGTGGTCGATGGTCAGCGAATTTCTATTGAGATTGCTGATAACGACATGGCAATTAGCAAAGATATCACAGCGCAACTTTCTGAGCCATTTTTGGTTTCCCAACCTGCGGAACCACCGATATCACCGGGACTTGCTCTCAGCTATCGGATAATTGTAGAGCAGCACAAAGGAGAGTTCAAGTGTTTTTCCGAACCGGGTAAAGGCACTAAAATTCAGATAGAAATTCCGCTGCGTCATAGTTAATTAACAGTATTTACAGTTGGTGGGGCGGGTTTTTAAATTTGTTGGTTTTAGCCGGAAATTGTTGTGAATCCGCCCCTACAATGACTGCACTTTTTTAAGGTAAAATTTTGTAGAGGGAATGGCAGAAGTTATCGAAAACAGACTTGAGTTGATATTCAAGAGATTTGAAGGAGAGAGGAAGAGAATAGAAATATGAATAATTCCATCGATAGGGGCAACCACGGGAGATTGCCCCTACAAAACACGGTTATGTAGATGTTGTGTGTCTAGGAGTGGAACAACTAAAGGGAGACTTGCCCGCCTTTAGTATCGAGACCGATCGCCCTTACCTCAGCATTTACCCCAAATTCCATCCAAGCAGCCGCCATCCCTTTCTCAACCGCAACAGCGTTAGCCACATCCGTTAAAGCTAAAAGCGTTGGCCCTGCACCGCTAATTACCATTCCACAAGCCCCTGCATTCAGGGCAGCTTGTTGCACCGCTTCATATCCCTTAATCAGAGATTGCCGGTAAGGCTGGTGAATTTTGTCTTGGAGGGCGCAGCGCAACCAGTTTTGATTGCCAGTTTCTAAAGCCCGCACTAGCAAACCGAGGTGTGCCGCATTAAAAATCGCGTCAGCCTTACTGTAATCTGCTGGCAAAACTTTGCGGGCTTCGGCTGTAGACAGTTCAAAATCCGGGATGGCTACCACGGCCACAATATTTGGATGCCAGGGAATATCGCAAATCTCCCAAGCACCCCCCTCCTGACCCCCCTTACTAAGGGGGGGTTGGGGGGGTGGATTGCTAGCAGCGAGACGACAACCTCCGAGTAAAGCGGGGACAACGTTGTCGGGATGGCCTTCAAGTTCGATCGCCAATTGCATCACTTCCACCTGACTCAAAGGCTTTCCGGCTAATTCATTTGCACCGACTAACCCACCGACAATAGCTGTGGCGGAACTCCCCAAACCTCTAGCCAGCGGAACTTGCATATCTATATGTATCGCTACAGGGGGCGGCGATTGGTTGAGGCGATCGTATAACTTGAGAAAAGCTTGATAAGCGAGATTGCTGTTGTCTGTCTTGACTTTGGCGGCTTCTTTACCTGTAACAGTAATTTTTAGTTTCTCGGTTGCTGAGGGTTCGAGTAGGGAGAATTGGAAGCGGTTGTAGAGGCTTAAAGCGGCGCCGATGCAGTCGAATCCGGGGCCCAGGTTGGCGGTTGTAGCGGGTACGGTAACGGTGACGGTAGAGATTACGGACATTTTTTGAATAGTTAATTTGGAGTGTTTAACCGCAGATGAACGCGGATGAACGCATATCGCAGGTATTATACTATGTTTTCAAAAGCCATTTATTCTTGCAGCATTTCAAGGTGCTTGATGGCATCTTGATAATCGTTGGTATTACCATCTTTTTGATAGAGTTCGGCTGCTTTATGATAATCGGCGATCGCCCCCGGTTTGTCTTCTAAGAACTCGCGGACTCTAGCGCGGTTGTAGTATGCGTCGCCGTAGTTGGGGTTAATTTCAATTGCGCGATCGAAATCTGCTTTAGCTGCTGGGTAATTTTTGAGATTGCGGCCGTGGATGATGCCGCGTTTGTTGTAGGCTTTGGCGTAATTGGGGTTGAGGCGAATAGCTTCGGTGTAATCGGCGATCGCCCCTTGAATATCTCCAGCCTGTGATTTAGCTAAAGCACTATTGAATAAATCTTCAGCAGTATTTTGAACAAGACTTCTTTGAACTATTAAAGCTGAAGATTCAGCAGAAACAGCAGGGGATACATTACCCAAGATAGTCAAGATTCCTATAGTAGCAATTAAAGTGTAAAATGATGATTTCATAATCTAGGCAAAAATTTGAGCGACAGAACAACTAAAACCAGGTAACAAAGGCGAGGTCAATTCATCAGCGCTCAACAGCGTAGCAATGAGCCTTAAACTTGCTTGTTCCCTGCGATAAACTTCTATTTGCTGCAATTGCCAATTCACCACCCAGTATTCCTGCACTCCTCGCACCGAATAGAGTCTGAGTTTCAAGTCTCGATCGCGTCTCTGATTGTCTGCACCGGGGGATAATACTTCAACAATTAACTCGGGTGCGGCGGTTAAATGGCCCGCTTCGTCTAGCAAGATAGCTAAGCGTTCATTGCTGGCCCAAACTACATCAGGAATAACGTTATCATCGTCCGTGAAAATAAGACCGGGATTGATGGCCGCTCGTCCTAAACCTGCAGACATCGACCAAGTATCAAGCACAGAGAAAAATCTGCCACAAGTCTGTTGATGACCCCAATGTGGTGCTCTAGTCACAAATAACTCTCCATCAATAATTTCGTAGCGATCGCCGTTATCGGGCAATAGTTCTAAATCGGCGGTAGTCCAGCGTACTTTATCAGATATTGTCTGGTTCATACAAGCACTCTTGATAGGTGATACAAACATTCTAAACGATCGAGCTTCTTGTCGCTCCACGGCTGGAAACAATCGGGCTACACAGAGTCTCGCCTGCAAAAAGCGAGACTCAGAATAGTGAAACCCGCCTGGGCGCGGGTTGCGTTTGTGTAGGATCGATTTGCGATCGCCGAATTGTCCGATCGCCCAATTTAAAATTATTTAAAATTTCAAATCGCGCGATTACTTCAAAATAGTTTTAGAAGCAATCCGAGTTTTCTTGCGATCGGCTTCACTCAATTGTTCGCCAGACTGCAAACGAGTAGCAGAAGTTTGCAGCACAGTTGCGGCACTTTGATCGCCCATTTGCAGAGCAGTTTTAGCTGCTGTTTGCAGCATCGTTGCCGCGCCGGCGCGATCGCCCTGTTGCAATCTAGTTTCTGCGAGTTGAGTTTGGCGGTATTTAGCCAAAGCTAAAATGTGCTGCTGCACAGTCGGGTTAAGTGCCGGCTGATAAACTTTCAGGACATTAGCGGAAAGTGCAACGGGATCGGAAAGCAAACTTTGACCGACAGTCGGATCGTCGTAGCGAATTTGCAATTGCCCGATCGTCTGTGTACCTTCGGGCAACTGTCCAATATAAATATTAGCCAAAACTACTCGCTCTATATCCTTCATTAAATCTCCCAGGCGTACCATAAAACGATCGCCCTCTTGCTGTACCGGTAATTCGATCGTATCCGGGGAAACTTGGGCGATCGGTTTGAGTTCGGCTAACCGCACTTTTGGCATTAGGGAAAATAGCAAATAAGCATTAGTCAAACCTACACCTTGGACGCGAGTAAATAGTTTACCAAACTCGTCAACCGCATCTTCGGGACGCTGAATGTGAGCCAGAGCACCGCCGCCGGCATCAGCAATCTTTTCCAAAATATCCTGGTTCCAGTTATCGCCAAATCCCAAAGAATTTAAAGTCATGTTGTAGTCGGCAGCCAATTTAGCCAACTTCAAACAGCGGCTGTCGTCGCCGTGTTCGTTTTCGCCGTCAGTCAGCAGAAACGCCTGAGATATAGCTTCTTTTTTGCCTTTGCCCAACTCTTCAATACCTAACTTAATGCCCTCATCAATTGCTGTGCCGCCGGCCGAGCGCAATTGCTCAATTTGCCGTTTAATGCTGCTGGGATCTCCTACAATTTGATTGGGGACGAGGACTTTGGCTTTGTGGTCGAAAGCCACCGCGCAAAAGCGATCCCCGGGCTTCAACCTGTCTAGCAACCGTCCGGCGGCTTGTTTGACGGTTTCCAAGGGGCGTCCACCCATCGAACCGCTGTGGTCGAGAATCAGGCACAGGTTTAAGGGTACGCTGGAGTCGATCGAGCTTGCCGTCGCAGACACCGAAATCGCTAGCTGGCGCTGCGTTGAGGGCGCAGCAGCGTCAAGGTTAGGGTCGTTTAAAACCGGGAGCAAACTAACTTTCATGCGGGATACCTAAAGATTGCGTTAGTATTTCTTTAAGAATAGCTCCATCAGTTCAGGCAACATTTCGGTTATATGAACACACCAATTAAAGCTGTGCAATCGCCATACTACGGGGAAGGGAACTCTCGGACGCCACCTCCCGATTTGCCATCCCTGTTGCTGAAGGAGCGGATCGTTTATCTGGGGATGCCTCTGGTGCCTGCGGTAACAGAACTAATTATCGCTGAACTGTTGTTCTTGCAGTACGAAGACCCGGATAAGCCGATCAAAATCTACATCAACTCGACCGGCACTTCTGGTTACAGTGGCGAACCCGTCGGCTTTGAAACAGAAGCCTTCGCTATCTGCGATACGATCAGGTACATTAAGCCGCCCGTGCACACTATTTGCCTCGGTTCGGCAATGGGGATGTCTGCGATGCTGTTAGCGGCTGGTACAAAAGGCTTTCGGGCGAGTTTGCCGCACGCTTCGATTGTGTTGCACCAACCCAAGGCTTACACGCGGGGTCAAGCAAGCGACATTCAAATTCGGGCTAAGGAAGTGCTGGCAAATAAAGCGACGATGCTTGAGATTTTTGCAAGCTGTACTGGCCAACCGATCGAAAAGATTACTAAAGATATGGATCGGTTGCTGTACATGACGCCCCAGGAAGCTAAAGAATACGGTTTGATCGATCGCGTTCTTGAAAGTTCGGAAGAATTGCCGAAACCGCTGCCTGCAGGAGTCATCTAATTCGGTTATTGCTTATTAGTTATTAGTTATTAGTTATTGGTTATGGTTTAGTGGTCATTATAGCCAAAAACTAAAAAACCTGAAATAACAAGTAACAAATAACTAATAAACCATAACCAATTGCCCGCTCACCAATTACCAACTAAACGGAGTTCCGAATTATGCCTATAGGTGTGCCAAAAGTTCCCTACAAAATGCCGGGTGGTTATGATACTCAGTGGATTAATATCTACGATCGCCTCTACCGGGAACGAATTATTTTCTTGGGCAGGGACGTTGACGATGAAATTGCCAATCAAATCATCGCTGTGATGCTCTATCTCGATTCGGAAGATTCAGGTAAGGATATTATTTTGTACATCAATTCCCCAGGCGGGATGGTGTCGGCAGGCATGGCTATTTTTGATACCATGCAGCACATTAAATCGGACGTGGTGACGATTTGTGTGGGCTTGGCTGCTTCGATGGGTTCTTTCCTGTTAGCTGCCGGTGCGAAGGGGAAACGGTTAGCTTTGCCTCACTCGCGAATCATGATTCACCAGCCTTCTGGGGGCACGCGGGGACAAGCAACGGATATTCAGATTGAGGCGAAAGAGATTCTGCGGCTGCGCCACGAACTCAATAATATCTATGCTAAGAATACTGGCAAGCCGATCGAGAAAATCGAGAAGGACATGGATCGCGACTATTTCATGTCCGCTGAGGAAGCTAAGGAATACGGCTTGATTGACAGAGTGATCGAAGAGCGTCCGTAAGTTGTTTGTTCGCCTCAGTAGTGCGGGCAACCCTCGCACTACAACCTAGTTCGCAGTAAATTTTGGCAGAATCTTTACATTTAAGGATTCTGCCATATTTAATGGTATTATAAACGCTCATTCATGCTAAATGGATATTGCAGACTATTACCGACAGTTAGGACTGAGGTCTGGCGCGAGTTTATCGCAAGTTAAGGCCTCTTATCGGCAGTTAGCCAGACAGTATCACCCCGATGTGAATCCGGGAAACGAACAGGCTAAGAATAAGTTTATTGCTATTACTGAGGCTTATAAGTTCCTGGTGAATGTTGCCCCCCACCATGTTGCGGGGTCGAAAGTTGCCAACTCAACTGTGCCGCCTACTTCGACACCGCCGGATCGGAGGGTGAAAGCTCAACCGCAGGCAGTTAAAGTGACTCGAAAAGAGGCCGCGGTTCAATCTAATGCGGATCTGTCGGCGGTGGAACAAAAGTTAAAGCAAGATGCTTATGTTGAGTTGCAACAGTTGCTGAAATATCAGAGGTTTCCGCGGGCGATCGCCTTGATTGAGGGTTTGGCCCAGCGGGTTCCCGAGGATTTGGAGGTGCGTCAGTGGCAGGCGATCGCCTATCAGCGCTGGGGACGGCACTTGATCGGAGAAAAGCAGGTGGATAAGGCGAGAATTTATTTGAAAAAGGCTGTGAAAACTGACCCTCACAATCGGGCTTTGTGGGCAGAAGTTGAGCGGGATTTTCGCCGGCTGGAAGAGATTTATTGAAGCGATGTTGCGTCCCCCTTTTTCAGGGGGTCTGCGTCGTAAATTTTTAATTTTTCTAATTTTTCTAAAATAACTTGGGTATTTTCAGGTCGATTTTCTAGTAGCGGTTCGATCAATTCGTCGATCGAGTCTAGGAGTAACGGGTCAATATCTACAGCCTGGTTCCTCCAATTAATTTTACCAGTTTTTTCATTAACGGGAAAGTCGATCGGCTGTATGCCTGTTAATAAATGTACAAAAGTACGCCCCAGGGCAAAAAAATCCGATCGCACGCCTGCTTTACCTAAAATTTGTTCCGGTGCGGCGTATCCAGCAGAACCTATGGGTGCGGTATCTATATCTGCTTCTGTGGCGGCGCCGAAGTCAATTAATCTCAATTTCCCATTGGCTTCAACCATCAGGTTGGATGGCTTAATATCCCGATGTACTACATGATATTTGTGGATTTCCTGCAAAATATGAAGCATTTGTTGCAGCAAATCTAGAGCGAGCTTTTGACAAACGTACTGTTTTTTAGATAAGAATTCTGCCAAGTTTTCTCCGCTAATTTTTTCCATCACCAAACAAGACAATTTCTGGAAGTTATGGGGGAGTTTAATTGGGAAATAACCGTCAGGTTCGACTTGGGGAACTGAGCCATTTCCGGCCAGCCAAATTAAAACTCGCGCTTCTTGCTTGAACAAGTGAACTAAATCGGGATTGTGGGTGTGTTTCAAGACTTTTAAAATTTTGACAGTTCCCCATTCGTTTTCCCCGGTTCCCAAATCTTCAACTTCAAAGATGTCTGTGGGGCGTGCGGGATTGGGCGATCGCACTGGTTTAAGGATGCGGTAGCGATCGCCAATTAACAAATCCGTGCCGCAAGCCTGACAATTTTGAGCAGCAGCAGGATTTTCGCGTTGTTCGCATTGAGGATTGATGCAATAAATCATCTGTCTTGATACGTCCAGGACTGACGGATTTAACGAATTGAATCAATTATTAGCATAAAACCCAGCAGTTCTGACCTTACTACTGGGTTTATATTTACCGCCCATTTGGGCACGCTATCACATTTAAGTCAAGGATTTAAGATTAATAGCATCGCGCTCTACCGATTGAGCTACCCCCCTGCGTTTGGTAGAGGGGGCTGGATATGAGCCAGCAACCTCGATGATGTGATTTTCCTGACATTCGTTTTAGCGATCGGCGGAGAATGCTGAGTTTAGAGTAATAACTTGCTGTTGAATTTGTACGCAATGCTGCCTCTGCCAATTGGGCTACCCCCCTATTTTGGGCCTATTTTGCGTAGGAGGGACAGGAGTCGAACCTGCACTATCACATTTGTACGGTTTAAGTTGAAGTTTTAGATTGAACTTGTACTCTGTTTATATCTTAAACCATAACTATCAAAAAAGCAAGCTCTTAGCGGAAAATAAATTGAAAAATTCGCTCTCCCAATCTCTGTTCCTCTACTTCAGAATTGTTAGCTTCTTCGCGGGCGAACATAACAGCTTGCTGCAAGATTTCCACCCTTTGCAGCAACTCATTGATCCGCCGCGCTGGCAAAGCTCCAGAAAACTTGACAGTCCGCCAATAGCCGATAGTAATATCTTCGTAATAAACATCGACTTGAGCCGGATGGTGTTCGGTAGCTTCAGCTTTAACGTGATTGCGCGGAGTTTTAAAAGTCTTGAGAGTTTGCACCGGTTCAGTTGCCCAGCAGTCTGCCGAAGCATCGAAGTTCCAAGTCTCGGAAGCATCTAAGACAGGAAGTTTCTTGATAAATGCTTGCAAATCTGCCAACTGCTTTTCAATGAATAGCAAATAGCTGACGGGAACTTGGCTCAAAAGCACGTTTCCGTCTACAGTTACGTCCGCGCGGGCGCTACAGTTTGTCCAATCTTTGGTTGCGGTTACGTCGAAGAGTTTGGTCAAAACTTCAGTCGTTTTGCGGATAATCTCTTCTGCTTTGACTTCAACTTTTTTGGACTCTGGCGGTAGTTGTTCGCCTTCTTCGTCTTTGGGGCGGTAAGTGCGGGAGATTCCAGAAAGCACAGCGGGCTTCTGGAGTGCTTTTTGAGCTTCTGCTAGTTCTTGAACCGAGCGGCTTTTGATGCCTTTTTCGATCGCAATAATCTGATTTAAGCGTGGCATTGTTCGATTTTATTGAGGCTGAACTCATATCAAGCCGGGTTGATACCGACGATCATCAAATTGTTTGTCCTGTGGCTTTTAGGGCTTTGATAACTTTCCCTCCTCAGTACAAACCTCACGATCGTTCTTTAACCCGACTTGCTCATTATGTAGTATGCCACACTTCAATTGAAATTACAAGCTTTCTTTTCTAGGCGCCGTGTCAACAGATCCCGCCGCTACCGTACTCAGCAATTTTTCTCTCAAAAACTCGGCAAAATCTCTAGCGTCGCTGCGGATCAAGTGAACGCCGTCATTGGTACGCCATTCTCGCTCTTTCGGAGGTGGCAGCCACTCAAAACGATCGGACGGAAACAGCTTTTTAGCCAATTCTTGGACTTGTTTTCTCCTGATTGCAGCGTTAACTCGTGACTCTTGCGGTATGTCAAATAAAACTACTTTCGCCCCGCTATTTTTTTTTATTTCTGCGATTTGACTTTTAATAAACTCAGCTTCTTTTTTTATAGCTTCTGCATCTTTTTCAGACAAAGGTTGATTTTGAATATCAACTACCGTTTGGATAGCTTTTTGGGATAAGTCTGGAGTAAGATATCTACCTTCTAATCTGTCTAGAGCCTCTCGCGTCACTTTGTGATTCGGCTTCGAGCGACTTTTAAAAAAATCCACAAAAATGCTAATCGGACGGTATTCCTCTCTCATTATCGGTAGATACTGGCGTAACCAATAAAAAAGAGGATGATACAAAGAATCCATTAATTCTGTATCTATTTTCCGAACAATAGTATCGTTAATTTCCACCAAAACAATAGGAGGCTTGCTTTTACTTCTTTTAACTATTTCTAAACCAGTTTGGCTCGCTCCTCCCCCCATAGCTATGCTCTTTACGCCCTCTCCAATGTCTTTAATATTAAGGTTTGCAGCTAGAGAACTACCTACCATTAGCATTTTTAGATCGGAATTATCCTGATATACATACCTTTGAGTTTTAACAATATTATTTTGAAGCAGGCTAACTCCATCGGAAGCAGGCAAAACTCCGCCGCTGACTAGCACTTGATAAAAACTCATTATAAACAGAAAAATTAGTACCGGGCGCAAAATCGGTCGCAACGGGAATTTGACAAACATAGAACACCTTCTAGAATTGGAAATAAATAAATTGTTTCGAGCTGCCACTGTTGAGGAATATCATTGCTAGCATAATTCCTAAAACTAAATCTTGATAAAGACTCCAGACTTTTTGGCCGTTTTTATTTGAATCCTGTTTCATCCTATTTTGCCAAGTGGGAAAATGGGGAATGTGATAAATCACTACTGGTAGCGAAAAAATTAGCGTCGGAATAATGTGACTCCAACCGGGCTTGACTTGATAGTTGCGAGCTAAAGTAACTGCGAAGTCAACCGCTTCTTCAAATCGAGGCAGCTTGAAAAGCAGCCATCCCACCGAAACAAAAGAGAAAATTCCTAAAACGCTAAGGCTGTCCAATAATAATTGCTGCCAGATGGGTTTGGTTTTTACTTGATGTGGTTCTGGCAATTTATTTTTGGATTTGTCGAACCCAAAAAAGCGTTCTACTGCTAAACCTAATCCGTGATAAATTCCCCAAACTGCATAACTCCAAGCAGCCCCATGCCATAATCCTCCTAAAGTCATGACTATCATTAAGTTAACATAAGTTCGGATTTTTCCTTTGCGGTTTCCGCCGAGGGGAAAGTATAGATAATCTCTGAGCCAAGTTGAGAGGGAAATGTGCCACCTTCTCCAGAATTCGGAAAGGGAACGCGAGATGTAGGGAAAGTCGAAGTTGTCGGGAATTCTGTAACCCAAAGCGGCTGCAAAACCGATCGCAATTAAGGAGTAACCGGCAAAATCGGCGAAAATTTGGATTGAGTAGCCAAACAGCAGTGTCAGGTTGGTAATAGTTCCAAATCCTTGGTAGTAGGGAAAGCTGATCCAGAAGGTATAGTCTTTTAAGTTGTCGGCGATGACCATTTTTAGGAAGTAGCCGACAACGAGCGAGCGAAAAATGAAATTCCAAGGAATATCTTTAAAATATTTAGGAACAATCTGGGGATAAAAAGTCTTGGATTTTAAAATCGGGCCTGATAGTAAATTGGGAAAAAAGCTAATAAAAAATGAAGTATTTAGCAGGTGTTGGGTGAAGTTGGGCGAGACGTAAGCGTTTGCTTCGGTTTCGCTTTTGTTTTTTTGAGTCAGTACGTCTACGATTAAACTTATGCCTTCAAATGTGTAGAAAGAAATGCCGATGGGCAGAGGTAATTTTAAGAATAAATAAGCAATGCTGCCTTCGGAACGAGCAATATTAAAAACATCGGTAACAAAGTTAGTTAGCAAACCAGCGTATTTAAACAAGCTCAAAATTAATACATTGAGAACGACTCCCGATAAAGCCCAAAAAAATCGCTGTTTCTTGTCAGAAATTCGGGCAACTTGAAAGCTGACTGTAGCATTGATCGTAATGGAAAGTAGCAGGATCAGCAACAGTGCGGGGGCGCTCCAACTGTAAAAAATAAAGCTGGCAATTATCAGGATGGGAACCTGCACTTTTTGCGACGGAGGGAAATAATATATGGCGAAAACAATCGCAAAAAATACTAAAAATTCAATACTGTTAAATAACATAATTTGTGATTTCGCTCTTTTACGTAGCCTGTGACCCACTATATCAACCGCCTGGGACTAATGGCAAGACTAGCCCAGAACCCGATCGCGATCGCGCATCCTACCAAAGTGTAGCAAATATCACTCTTTGTTAGCGCTGCGACTACCTCTTGAGATAGATGCGGAAATACCTCCCAGGGCGCGTTGTCACATTGAGAAATATTTCTTAACATATAGATAACAAAGGGAATCCGAGGAGACACCAAAAATCCTTAAGCCCTTGGGGTGCCCGGTTAATCAGACTTTTCGCAAACAAGGGCTAAATCAATGAACAAGCAGCAAAACTCCGAAGTTTCAGCATTTTTGCCCATGCTCCAAAAAGGCATTTGGCTGTTTGGGATTCTCTCTTGGATATTCGGGCTGACAGATAGAACTATTGCACTATTATCTGACGGATATTTGTCGGCGATCGATATTGTCCAGCTATTTACAGCATCCTTTTTCTTCATTAGCTGGCTGTTGTTAAGCCCGTTTTTGGGTCTTAACTCCCAGAGTCAGCCGAAGGAAGAAGCATCTCCCTAGTTTTTAATTGGTAATGTTAGTTTCTCCATCGCTCTTTGTTTCTTCTGGGGCAAAGTGGGCCGGCCAAATGCGATCGCAAAAAAACAAAGTTCCCGCCGTCACGCACAGCGGAATCGCCAACAGATTCAACAGCGGAATGCTCACCAAACCCAAACAAACCAAACCAAAACTCCCGCTGGCCGGCAAACTAGCCCGAATTATCTCCAACTTCTCCTGAAAAGGTCGCCTCCGCCTCTCCAAAGGTGCATCTAAAAAGTCCAAACAGACAATAGTCGCGCCCAAAGCTACACCACCCAAAGTGCTAAGAATAGAGCCGACACCAGGGATAAAATTTAGCAGCAGCAGGGGTATACCGACGCTCAACAAAATTTGTAGTTTTCGCAGTTCAAAGGCGATCGCCCTTTGAATATCCCCAAAACTACTCGCCAAATTCATTGGTGCTTCTGCGGGCAATTGACCGTTCCGCAGCAGTTCCAATTGTTCGGAAAGTTTGCCGTACCAGGGCGAACCTAAAATCACGCCAAACTGCACTAACAAAAATCCAATTATCAGCAAAAGTCCTGACACTAGGAGTACGCGCAGCAGCCAGCCGAAAGCAACTGTTAACACGGCAAGAAAGCTCAGCCAAGCTGGAAAACTCGCAATTAGAGTATTAAATCGGACCGACAAATCGGCAACCAAAACGTCTATTCCTGCCAAACTGGGAAATAGCAAGCTTAAATAAAGACCGATACCAATTATAAAATTTAGCACCACGGGAACTAATACATAAGTCCACAGCTTGGGAGTTTGCAAAATCAGCGTGAAAGCTCGCAAAGGATAGGTGAAACCTGCCAGGAGTCCAATTGGTGCGGTAATGGCGGCGTGGGCGGGGTTTGAATTGAGCTGTTTAGACATATTTTCTGCTTTTGAGGACTTGACTCTATTTTCTATTATCCACTTTCCATTATTATTAATGATGAGGATTTATCGCAGGTTGCCCAAAAGTGAAGCTTTTTATTTACCATACCCCGGAACTTACGCCAGCCGACAAAATGCCGGCTTGCGCGATCGCAGTTGATGTGCTGCGGGCGACTACGACAATGGCAACGGCCCTGAATAATGGGGCGGAAGCTGTCCAAGTTTTCAGCGACTTAGATAAGCTAATGGCCGAGAGCGAAAAATGGCCCGCAGATAAGCGGATTCGCGCCGGAGAGCGAGGCGGCGGCAAAGTTGACGGATTTGATATGGGGAATTCCCCCTTCGACTGCACGCCAGAAAAGGTGACTGGGAAGCGAATTTTTATCAGCACAACTAACGGTACTCGGGCTCTGCAGCGAGTGCAAGCTGCTGCAACTGTGTTAACGGCGGCTTTGATAAACCGCAAATCTGTGGTGCAGTTTTTGTTAAATAAACAGCCGGAAACTATTTGGATTGTGGGTTCTGGTTGGGAAGGGAGTTATTCGTTGGAAGATACGGTTTGTGCTGGTGCGATCGCCCAAAGTCTGCTAGCAGAAAGCGGTATTCCTGCGAGCGATTTTGCTGGTAATGATGAAGTATTTGGGGCTATTGCTCTTTATTTACACTGGCAAGATCGGTTGCATGAATTGTTGGAAAAGGCAAGTCACGGCCAGCGCCTCCTCGGTTTAGGTGTTATTGAAGATTTAAAATATTGCGCGCAAACGGATACTTTAGATGTGCTGCCTGTGCAGCGAGAACCGGGAGTTTTGGTTAAGTCGGATTTTAAAATTCCTCAAGCTAATTTCTGGGTTCCATCATCAGAAAAAACGGCGACTTGAAATTTTCTGCGAATGCAGTATTAGTAAGGTGCGCCTAGGCGCACCTACGAAAATTAGTAGGTAGTTAGTGAACAATATTTTTAAATCAAGTAGAATTAAACATACTTGGTAGGGACAAAACAACGTTTTGTCCCTAGTCTATTGCAGCCAATTGAGAATTGCTGGATTCACCGCCGAAGCGCTGAATTAAACACTCGGCAATTCTGGCTGCTGCACCGGGTTCTCCCATGCGCCGCAAGCCATTTTCAGCGATTAGCTGCAACCTGTCTGGGTCGCGGAGCAAAGACTGCACGGTGCCTGCAACTTCAGCAGGATGTTTGACTAAAATTAATGACGGGCCTAACAGGCGACTTTGAGCTTCTGCAAAAGCTGGAGTAAATTGCGGGCCGTTTCCGGGAATGGCGATCGCCGGTTTTCCTAAACCTACAAATTGTTCTGTAGCAGTCCCGGCCATTGCTATTGCTAAATCGGCTTCGTACAAACAATCGTTAAAACTTTGCTGAGTCAAAATCATCGTGGCGTTTCTCTGCACAAATGTCAAGGGCAATAGCAAATTAGGAGATTCTTTCCGAATTTCTTGACCGCTAGAAATAGGAGGTCGCAAAATACTTCCTTCTCGCCGCTGCGTTCTAGTTTCCCCGTCTTGTCGCCAGCCGAAAAATTCTAAACTAGGTCGCAAAGCTTCTAAGTTTAACTCTGGAGAAATGGCTCCGAAAAATAACAATTGGCGATCGGCAAACAGGGACAAAATTCCGGCTACAGCCTCTACTATTAGCAGCCAATTAGCGTAGGCTTCCGGCGCTCTAGAACCGGGGAGTAAGGTGATGACGAGCGATCGCGACATTTCCCGAAACTCTGCGTCAGGGCCGTAAAAAGCGGCGGGGTTTTCCGGTTCGAGTCCGTCCATCATCGGGTTTCCCAGATTGTAAGCGGGAATTCCCAGCTTTTGTAAAGTCTCGGCGGTGAGCGCGTCCCTGGCAAAAACGGCCCGACAGCGCGATCGAGTCATCAACCAGCGCTCCCAAGGCAAATAAACCGATCGCGGGCAACCCCACAAACCCAAGACTCGGGATTTGCGAGCCAGAGGCCCGTTCTCGTCGCGCAAATAATACTCTGACTTGGCAGTACCGACAAACGCATAGGGCGCGCCGCTGACCCAAGCAAACAGCAGGGGTACAATATCCCCGCAGGCTAAAATAAAGCCGTCTTGATTCCCAGACTGTTGTTGCGATCGCGCCCAAGCGCGGATGGCTTTAAACTGAGCGATAGTCAACTGAAGCAGGCCGCCTTTGACATCGCGCAAAAATTCCCTCCCGTCCATGTAAATAAAGCCGCCCGAAGGCATCCGCTGCACCGGGCCGATGATGCGGGCGTTTTCTAGTTGAGCGAAAGCTTGCCCTTCACCCACTAGCGGAAACACGGCTAATTCTGGCGGATGCGGGTGCTGTTGCAGTTCCTGCAAGATGCGAAGGGCGATCGCGTCTTCTCCGTGGCCGTTACTGAGGCAAAGTAATTTCAATCCCAACTCTCTCAAAAACTGTCTCTGAATATATAGAAGCAAGATTAGCCGCAGGATGCAAGGTGGTATAGCCGAAGGAAGAAGTAAGTGGAGCGCCGATCGCACGAGTCCGGGACTTTTGGGTAAAATAGCAGATGAAACTCTATTTTTTAGGTAAAATCGGATGGTACAAACCCTGCGAAAATCTTTGACACTCCAAGAGTTTCTGAAGTTGCCAGAAACCACACCAGCCAGCGAGTACATTGACGGTGCAATCATTCAAAAACCGACGCCTCAAGGAGAACATAGTGTCATTCAAGGCGAGTTGACAAGTGCTGCTAATGCTACTCTCAAACCTCAAAAGGTGGCGCGAGCATTTCCAGAATTACGGTGCATTTTTGGCGGTCGAGCGATCGTTCCAGACGTAACTGTATTCACTTGGGAGCGCATTCCCCGTAAAGAAAATGGCGGTGTGGCAAATGTGTTTGCGATCGCCCCGGATTGGACAATTGAAATCCTCTCCCCCGACCAAAACCAAACTAAAGTTACTAAAAATATTTTACATTGTCTCAAACACGGAACTCAAATGGGTTGGTTAATCGATCCAGATGAGCAATCGGTTTTTGTATATCTGCCGACTCAATCAACGGAGGTGTTCGACGAACCGGAACAGTTATTGCCCGTGCCATCTTTTGCCATGGAATTGCAACTGACAGTAGGAGAATTATTTGGTTGGCTATTAGAGTGATATCATGTCCGATCGAGCGACCGGACATGATATCACTACTGACCACTGACCACTGACTACGGACTACTTCCCCTCGATATATTGCTTTAAAGTATTCCGAATTTGTTTGAGCTGAAATCCCTTAGCAAGTTGGCGCAGCTTCGAGATAAACGGTACTAATTTAGGTTCTAAACTCTCCAGCTTAGCACTCTCCTCAAAAATTTCTTCAATGTCGCCCATAGCAGCGAGTTTCAAAATTTTTGCTACCGACTCAGAAGCCGCAGGTAACAGAGAAGAATAAGCAGGAAAATCCGATGCGGGTGACAAACAGGGAGTTTTGCGCTTTTTGTTTTCCGAAGTTTCCCCGTAAATCCATTCTAAACCCAAATGCACGCGCAACTGTGCCAAAAAGTGATTTGCTTCGATCGGCTTGGGAAGAAAATCATCGCACCCTGCAAGGAGTCTCTCTTGCTGCGCCGCATCGAAAACGCTAGCTGACATAGCGATTAACACGATATTTTTTACTTCCGGTAACTCCCGCAATCTCCTAACAGTTTCTAAGCCATCCATTACAGAAATACCCAAGTCAATAAAAATCACATCCGGTTGAAATTCAACTGATTTGTACAGGGATTCTTGACGGTTTTGTGCTTCTGCAACTTCAAATCCCAAACGCCTCAGCAACCTGCACAACAAATCGCGATTTAGTTGATTTTCATCCAGGATTAGCACTTTCCGCTTGTTGCCAACAAAACCAACAACCCAGCGTTTTTTCCGCAAAGGAGACACCTCTAAGTACCGTTGGACTGCGGGCACTTCTAAATCCAGCCAGAAAGTGCTGCCTTTTCCCAAAGTGCTGTTTACTCCAATTTGGGTGCCCATCATTTTTGCTAATTTCTGGCTGATCGAGAGTCCGAGACCCGTACCTTCAACAAATGTATTGCCTCCTACTTGGTGGAATGGCAAAAATATTTCTTCTAACTTGCTTTTGTCTATTCCTGTGCCAGTATCCTCGACTTGAAAGCGGATTTTTAAAGTGTGTTGGGCTGGGTTCGCATTTTGGGCGAATCGCAGATAATTTTCTTTCAGTTCCGAACTCAAAATCGATAATTCATAGTTTTCGTTTTGCCCTCGACTCCAGGCCTGTGTGCCTACATAGCCGACTTTAAAAGTCACACCTCCGCTGTTAGTAAACTTAACGGCATTGCTGAGTAAGTTTATGAGAATTTGGCGCAATCTTTTTGGATCTATACAAACGCAGCTAGGTAGGGGAGATACTTGTTCGTAATTGAATAAAATTTCTTTTTGCGAGGCCCGCATCTGAAAGAGATCGGCAATGTTTTTTGTGAAATTTAGAAAATTCAACTCTTCTGGGTAGAGTTCCATTTTTCTAGCTTCGATTTTGGAAAGGTCTAAAACATCGTCGATTAGCATCAGCAGGTGTTGACCGCACTGTTGAATATTGCTGAGACTTTCTTGCTGATCTGAGTTTAAGTCTTTGTCGGTTTTCAATATTTGAGCGTAACCTAAAACGCCGTTTAAAGGCGTCCGCAATTCGTGGCTCATGTTGGCGAGAAATTCGCTTTTAGCGCGGTTGGCGCTTTCTGCGACTTCTTTGGCTTGTTGGAGGGCAGATTCTGCAAGTTTGCGATCGGCAATTTCGGTTTGTGCTTGTTGAAATAGCGTCGATTGCTGGATCGCGATCGCCAATTGCACGCACAATTGCCGGAGGGATTCTATTTCTGAGCAATCCCAGGGGCGGGGGCCCCTGCAATCCTGGGCGATTAGCAGTCCCCAGAGCTGATTTTTTGCGGTCAGTTCGGTCTGGGAAATGCTTTCTCGTGCTTTTAAAATCGGCACTATTAAGTTAGCTTTTACTTCCAATCCTTCGAGAAACTTTATGTGGCATTCCGTCAAATTTTCTTGGTAAATATTTTCCATAGATCTAATACCGCCTTGCTGATAAATATCAACAAATTTCTCTTTAAAACAGCCATCAAGATTGTTGAAATTTCGCAGCGAAATTCTATCTTTTGCCACTGATTCCACAACGACAAAGCCACTCCAGTCGGGATTAAAACGGTAAATAACTGTGCGGTCTGTTTGCAAAAAGTGCCGCACTTCTTCGACAGCAGTGCTGAGGACTTCTTCTAAATTGAGAGAAGAGCGAATGCGATCGAGCATGGCAACTACCAGCCGTTCTCGCCTTAATTGCTGCTGCAGGGCCATCTCGGCTTGTTTGCGTTCGGTGATATCGGTAATTACTCCCACTAACCCGATTAAATTACCAGTTTCATCTTTAATGCCGTCGGCGCGAAATAAAGTTGTTACCAGTGCGTTGTTTTTAGTGTTGATTTTGAGTTCGCCTTGCCAAGATTTGCCTTTACGGATCGTTTTAAACATTTCTAACAGCACTTTAGTTTGGGGGTAAATTGCTGTTAATCCGCCTGCTGTGTTTAGTTCTTCTGCTGTGTAGCCGTACTGTTGAATAAAGGCTTGATTGTGGTAGAACGATCGCCCTGTCAAGTCAGCAATGCCGATCGCATCGCTGGTGCTTTCCACTGCTTGAGTAACTCGCAGCAAATCTAATTCTGCTTGTTTGCGATCGCTAATATCAGTAATAGTGCCGATATAGCCTTTAATCTCCTGCTTGTCTCCGATTTCTGCAATTGCCTGACCTATCACCCAGATTATCCGACCATCTGGATGCTGAAAGCGGTATTCAGATTTAAAAGGTCTTTTCTCAATAGTTGCGCGATGCCATTCATTTTTTACCCGCTCGACATCATCAGAATGTATGGCATTCATCCAGCCAATTTCTGCTGCTAATTCTGCCTTTAATCCCGTAATTTCACTCCACCGTTTATTCACATAAAGGCAATTTCCCAAGGTATCCGTATGGAAGATGCAAACTGGCGATGCTTCTGCTAAAGTCTGGTAACGACGCTGGCTCAATCGCAGGGCTGATTCTACCTGTTTTCTATTAGTTATATCGCGGACTATAGAAATAATTTCGCCACCGACAAGCATTGTCAGCGACAATTCTTGAGGGAACTTACTACCGTCCTGGCGCTGACCGATAGCTTCTATATTGCAGTACCCTTTTTGCAAGAGCATCGGCATTATTTGTAGTTCAAAAAATATATTTTCTGCTTTGCTGTAGAGCATTTTCCATTTCTTCCCATACAGTTCGCTAGGGCTGGTCAAACCGTACATTTTCAGATAAGCGTCGTTGGAATAAATACATTCTTTATTATTATTAAAAATGGCGATACCGTCATAAGCAGCGGCCATTGCTACTGCTTGTCGCTGGAGTTGGGACTCTGCTTGTTTACGAGAGGTAATATCGTGACCAACTGAGTAGATTAAACCTTCTTCGCTAAATGGCGATGCCGTCCACAGGAAGTATTTGTAAGAACCGTCTTTGCAGATGTAGCGGTTTTCAAAGGAGATACTGGACGTACCCGCGATTAGTTTCGCTCCTTCCGCCGCAGTAGCTTTTCGATCGTCTGGATGAACAAATTCGATCATTTGCTTGGCAAACAATTCAGTAATACTGTAGCCTAAAGCTGTTGACCAAGCTGGATTTAAACGTTTAAAATAGCCGTCAAAACCAACAATACAAAGCAAATCTAATGAGATGGTAAAAAAACGATCGCGCTCTGTTTGTGCCTGCTTTAATTCAGTAATATCCATCACTAAACCGTCCCAGAGAATATCGCCTTCGCTGCTAGATTTGCTCTCATTAGTGAGCCTTTCTGGTCTCGCAGCTCCTTGCAGCCACTTAACTTTTCCAGATGGTAAAGTCTGCCGCCACTGCTGCTGCCAAGGTTCCAGCTTAGTGGCTGAAATTGCGATCGATGCTTTTAAATCTAAGAGATCGTCTGGGTGAATTCCATTGAAAATCAGTTCCGCATTTTCCTCTATTGCTTCTGCCTCTAATTCGTAGAGTTTGCTGCTGCCTGAAGAAATGTAGGGGAAAAACATTTTTCCAGTTGCTGACATTCGTAATTGATAAATTATTCCCGGCAGGTTAGCTACCAATTTTTGAAAGCGAGCTTCGCTTTGCTCCAGGGCTTTTTGTTGCTGTCTGTATTCGGTAAAATCTCTAATTGTACCCACTATTACTTTACTGCCGTCTGCTATTTGGAAGACGCTTTTTTTGGTAGAAATGATGTGTTCTCTCCCGGCAGAGTCGGTAAATTTTTCTTCTGTTTCCAAGCAGACACCCGTTCTCAATACTTCTTCATCTTTTGTCCAAAAAACAGCAGCTTCTGATTGGGGGAAAAAGTCATAATCTGATTTGCCAATCAGTTCTTGTCGCGATTTGCCGACCAACTGACAAAAAGCATCATTTAATATCATCCAGCGGTGTTGCTCGTCTTTGACAAAAATTGGGTCTGGCGTAGCATTTATTGTGTGGTTTAAAAATTCTTCTGACGCTTTCAGTTTTGCTTCGTAGCGGTAGCGATCGCTCACGTCCAACACTACTTCGATCATCCGGTTGATTGACCCGTCCTGGCGGCGGATGCAGCGCAGGGAAACTCGCGTATGAACTATTTCGCCGTCTTTTTTGAGCCACCTTTTGTCTGAGATATAACCGTCGATCGTACCTGCTAACATTTGAGACAATTTTGCAAGATTGGCATCAAAATCCTCTGGATGAGTCAACTCTAGCCAATTGTTCTGCATGAGTTCGTAGCGTTCGTAGCCCAGCAAATTGCACAGGGCATCGTTAACTTCTATCCAATTGCAATTTTGAGGAATTTCGCAGTCAATAATTGGAGCGATGATGGCAATTCCGATCAGGGAATTTTCCACCACCGAACGATATTTTTCTTCGCTGTTTCGCAAAGCATCTTGACTGTTCTGGCGTTCTATGGCGTAACGGAGCGATCGAATTAACAGTTCGCTGTCGATTTTTCTTTTTACCAAATAATCCTGTACGCCGACCGAAATCAACCGCAGGGCAAGTTCTTCGTCGTTTTGGGCGGTCAGAACTACGATCGGCACATTTACCCCGTACTCTTGTACCCGAGCCACCGTCTCGATTCCCACACTATCTGGCAGTGAAAGGTCTAATAAAATTATGTCAAAAGTTTCTTGATTCAATCGCTGCTGCGCTTCGCTGAGGCGCTCTACTTTCGTCAGCACTATACGCTGCGCGCCGCCTATTTCTGACAGCAAATCTTCAATCAGCTCAGCTTCATGAGGGTTGTCTTCTACTAACAGAACTTTAAAGCAGATAGGAGGCAAAGCTAAGTTAAAAACTGCTTTCATAATATTTATTGACTAACGAAATATTAAACTAACTTAAATTTTACCTTTTATTTTAAGGGCTGTCATTCAATTCACTTACACATACATCGAGCGTCAGATTGGGGAGAGTAAGCAAGCGCTACAATAATTATGTTTTAATTAAGATTTTATCACGCACCCACTCTACTGTCAACAGAAAATAATTTTTATTCTAACTGACATTTATACCACTTAAAAAAAATGCAACGGTAGCCCATCTCCCCACCCGGATAGTCACAGTTATTCAATCTTTTCATCTGCCCTATTAAATACTATCAACTTCTAGATTATATCTTTTAGGTTATGATTTCTAACAGAGAAAGTATTATTTAATTTTACCTAGCTTATAGCTTCTACATTTTGCAGAAATTATGTCTCAATTAAGCGATAGTAAAGTAAAAAGTTGAACCTTGCTCCGGTTCCGATTCCACCCAGATACATCCGCCGTGAAGTTCCACAATCTTTTGACAAATTGCTAAACCAATACCTGTCCCCGAATATTCTCTTTGAGTATGCAAGCGCTGGAAAATTTGAAAGATACGTTTTTGATGCTGGGGAGCAATCCCAATTCCATTATCTGAGACAGAAATCAACCAGTTTTCCTCCTGTTTGCAAGCGGTAATATGAACCACAGGCGGTGCATCGTGGCGATATTTAATCGCATTGCTGATTAAATTTTGAAATAGCTGTACGAGTTGAGAAATATCCCCCATTACCGCAGGTAATTCGCTGTATGTGACAACGGCTTTAGTCTCGCGGATCGCCCCTTGCAGGTTCGCGAGTGCTTGCTCGACTGCGTGATTGCAATCTATCAGTTCAAAAGGTTTCCGACTCCGGCCAACGCGCGAATATTCGAGTAAATCGTCAATTAAAGTTTGCATTCTGGTGCAGCCCTGAACGATATTGCCGATAAACTTACTACCTTGGCTGTCGAGTTGGTCTTTGTAGCGTTTTTCTAAAAGTTGAGCGTAACTGGCAATGGTTGCTAAAGGCGCTTGCAAGTCATGAGAAGCCACATAAGCAAATTGTTCTAGTTCTGCATTTGAACGTGCTAATTCTTGGTTAGATTTTAATAGAGCAGATTCAGCGCGCTGGCGGTGGGATATCTCTTGTTGGAGTACCAAATTTTGCTCTTGCAGAGCTTTTTCTACAGCGCGCCGGGTGCTGATTTCTTGTTGCAAAATTTGATTTTTCTCCTGAAGAGTTTTTTCTACTGCTAAGCGACTCGTGATTTCTTCTTGCAGCAGCATATTTTGTTCTTTTAGCTGCTTTTGTAAATTCCGTAGGCTGAGGTGACTTTCGATGCGGGCGAGAACTTCTTCAAACTGAAAGGGCTTGCTGATATAGTCAACAGCTCCCACAGCAAATGCGTTTACTTTGTCAAATACTTCATCTTTAGCGCTGATAAAAATTACCGGGATTTCGCGAGTTTTTGCTTCTAGTTTCAAGTGCTGACAGACTTCGTAGCCGTTCATTTCCGGCATCATTATGTCGAGCAAAATCAAATCGGGTGGATTAGAATTGCAGGCTCTTAGAGCCATTTTTCCGTTAATCACGCAGCGGGGGGTGTAGCCCCTCTGAGTCAACATCGTAGACAACAGACGCAGGTTTTCTGGTGTATCGTCTACTACTAAAATGTTTCCTAACGGCGTCCCTGGTTGGTGATTGTTCATTAAATTATTTCCCAGTTCCTCTTTTATTCACAAAAAATGTTTGCAGCTATTTTATTTAGGACTTACGGAAAACACCCGGTTTTTAGTAGGAATATTGGGGAAATAAAACGAGGAATCCGCTCAGAAACCGGGTGTTTAGCCGTTTGTGAACAAGCAAGTCCTGTTATTATTCCTTTACCCATCCTCAAATCCCCAGCAGCAGAGTCAAAGCATTATTGTCCCAAGTCAATCCTTTGTCTAAAACGTTAAATCCCGCGACTTTGCACATAGCTTCTAAAGCAGTAGCTGTAGGCAGCCACCAGCACGCCGCAAAGTTGTTCATGTCAAAAACTGCTTTCTCAGTTATCCCTATAAGTTGGTTGTTGTTGATGTATGTCCGCCAATAAGCTGTTAAAATAGCTCGTTCTGCGTCGTCCAAAGCCGGAATAAACATTACTCCAGAAGCGGGAATTTCATAGCGTCCCAAGTCATTTTCTATGACTTCTTGAGTAATAGCTGAAGTGAAAATTAAATGCTCGCGAGTTATCTGACGCAAAGCAACTAAAATCTGCAACGGATGGGGGTGATGGTACAAAACTCCTGCACAGTGAACTACATCGTAAGGCTCGCCAATGTCTGCAAGCTGAATCTGAGTGATATCTTGATTGATACAGTGATAATTAGCAATATTTAAACTTGTCATGCGATCGTGAAAATCTTGCCACCAGTGCATGGATGCCGGCATGGCATCAATCATTGTCAGAGAAACTGCACCGTATTTGCTAGCTACAGATACTTTTTCGCTGACAGTTCCCCACAAGCCACCGACTTCTGCAAAAGTCTTGCCTTTGGCGACTCGGGCAATGTAACGATCGCGAATATCCTTAGCTTCTAACTCTAATAATAGAGTAGATTCCCCTGTTTGACGCTGTTTTTCTAAAATCTCTTCTAATTTTTGGGAGATTTCTGGATCTTTGGGTCTAATTTCTAATGCCATCAAGTACAACATTATGGCTTCGTTACGCCGATCGCTCTCAGCAAACTTTTGGGCGATTTCGCAGTAAAATTCAGGAGGGTGCAGCGGCTGCATTTCGTGGTGATAGTAGCTAGTTGCTATATCTGAATCTACCGGAGTTCTTTTAATTAGAGCATTACCTAACTTCATGTAAATTTTCGGTAGAGACGGGTCGATTTTAAGCGCACAAAGGTAGGCAGAAACAGCATCGTTCCATTCGTGACTTTCACTCAAAGCATCGCCTAAATTGTAATAAGACCAAGAAATACGGGGATTAAGTTCAATAGCACGTTGATAAGCGCTAGCTGCGGCTTTCCACTGTTGAGTTTTTAACAGCACTTCTCCTAAATTGTGGTAAGTCCAAGAAAATTCTGGATTGAGTGCGATCGCCCGCCGATAAGCGAGTGTTGCTGGTTCAAACTTTTGAAGTTTAACTAAAGTCAAAGCTAAGTTATAATGAGACCAAAATAAATCTGCATTTAGGGCGATCGCCCGTTCGTATGCAGCCTCAGCTTCTGACCACTTTTCTAGTTTAAAAAGAGCATCTCCTAACTTGTGAAAAGCTGCGAAGAAATTTGGGTCTACTTCAGTAGCGCGCTGGTAAGCCGCAGCGGATTCCGACCATTGCTCTAATCGATCGCAAGCTGCACCGATGCTGTAGTAAGACCAAGAATAATCCGGGTTAATTTCAACAGCCGTGCGGTAGGCTATCGCAGCTTCTTGCCATTTTTCTAAATTGAGCAGCACGCTGCCTAAGTTGTAGTATGACAAAAAAGAATTGGGATTTAAATCAATACTTTTTCGGTAGGCAGCCTCCGCTTCGCGCCAGAGATCCTTAGCTTGCAAAACATTTCCTAATTTGTAATGAAGCTCCGAAATATCCGGCTGGAGTTTAATCGCTTTGCGATAGTTAACAATAGCTTCGTCCCACTGTTTCAAGTCGCTAGCAGCTTCTGCTATTTTGCAATAAGCTTCGCAACAACTCGGGTTTAAAAAAATGGTGCGATGGTAACAAACTAGCGCTTTTTCAGGCTTATTTTGGCTCAGCAAAGTATTACCTAAATCGAGATATTCTTCTGCTGTTTCTATCGGTTCCACGATCAGTGCTTGATACCAACAGTCTGCTGCTTCTTCAGCTTGACCGACTTGAGTAAATATCCGGCTTAAATTACGGTAAAATCCTGCAAAGTTTGGTTGCAGGGAGATGGCTTTTTGGTAACAGGCGATCGCCTCTTGCCACTGTTCCAAAGTAGCGCTGAGAGTGCCGAGGTTAGCAAAAGCTTCGGCAAAATCGGGTTGGTGGGCGATCGCAACTTTATACCAATACCTTGCGTCTTCTAGTTTACCCTGAGCTTGCAGCGCTTTCCCCAAGGTCTTGCAACTCTCTGCAGAGTTGGGTTCAGATGCCAAAACTTGTTGGCAAAGTGCGATCGCTCGCTCGAAGTTGCCTGTAGCTAAATAAAGTTCTGCCTGTTGCTGAAAATTCACCTGCGCTGTTTCCGAATTCATTTTTTATTTTCCTTTTGAGTAATGATTCCCTGTAAAATTATATGCTACACTTTGCCAAAGTTCAAGCTTTTGTAAGTAGATCTACCGAACACAAAATAATGCTGAATGTCCGGCACATTAATCTAAACTAGATAATCATAGGTTAACAGCGAGCTAAATAATGTCAACAGTCAATCAAACACCGCTCATCAGCGTAATTATACCTGTATATAATGGCGATCGCTACATCGTACAAGCGGTAGAAAGCGCCCTATGTCAAACTTTTACTAACTTGGAGATTATAGTTGTAGACGATGGTTCGACAGATCGCACGCAGCAAGTATTGCAGCCTTATTTTGACAAAATTCGCTATATATACCAGGAAAATCAAGGAGTAGCAGTCGCCAGAAATATTGCTTGCCAACTAGCGCAAGGCGAGTTTTTGGCATTTCTAGATGCCGATGACTATTTCCTACCATCCAAGCTAGAGAAACAACTAGCTTGCTTTGACGCTGACCCCACCTTAGATATGGTGCAAACAGGTTGGTCGATCGTCGATGAAAACGGGCGAGAGATTTCTGCTGTCAAGCCTTGGCAGCAAGCGTCTAAATTAGATTTAGAAAGCTTTATTCTATATAAATGCGTGCGGCCGAGTGCGATAATGCTGCGCCGAAAGTGGTGGGTAAAATTGGGCGGTTTTGATTCTCAGTTTCCACTAGCAGAAGATTTAGACTTTGCCTTGCGTTTAGCTTTAAAGGGGTGCAAAGCAGTTTGGCTAGAAGAAACACTTACCTGTTATCGCCAGCACAATTCTAATCTCATGTCAATAGGTTTTCGCGTAATGAAGAATATAGAAATAGTGATGAAAAAATTCTTCGCTAGACCCGATTTGCCTCAGTCAATCCGGAAGTTAAAAAACCCAGAACGCTATCAATGCTTAAAGTGGCTGGCATGGCGGATGTATCGCGACGGTCATCTAGCAGAGATGGCACAGTGTTTAGAAGAGTCATTACAATATACGCCTTTTTCGCCAACAAAAACAGTTTTGAATTGGCTAGAAAGTTTTCAGATGGCTTCGGAAGAATATGGTGAAAATTTTGACGCTTATTCGCTGAGTACGTTAGCGGAATGGCAAGAGATAATTCTGATGGTGATGACTAATCCACCCCAATCTCAACAGAGTTCTATTCCCACAGCTTCACCCGCGCGTGAAGCGAAGCTACCCCGTAGGGAAACGCACATTCTACTCTACAACACCGACGATCCGGGCGTGGGAGGATTAGCGCAGTATAATCATGCCATTCTTTGTCAGTTAGCCTTGTTAGGCTATCGAGTCACTTGCGTGCAAACCAAACATTCTAGCCCCTTGCTGGAGCGAGAACGAGAGTTAGGTATAGAGCATTTGTGGCTGGATTTTAGCGGCCATAAAGATTTACAGCGGGTGTTAAGAAATACTCAGGATGCACGAGAGCTTTTTGCTAGCAATCAACCGGATATGATTATTTTTAGCGATGGTTGGCCCTTTTCCAATTTTGCAGCTAAACAGGTAGTTATTGAAATGGGAATACCATACATGATGGTGATTGGGTTAGTTATGCCAGAACACGCAACTTTTGCCTGCGGGGATGTAGTGCCTTATGTAGAAGGAGTGCTCTACCACTGCCTGCAAGCTAGAGCCTTGATTGTTGGCGCTTACGAACATTTGAATTTATTATGCCAAGATTTCAAGTTACCAAAAGAGCGAGGACAAGTGATTTATTTGGGACGTTCTCCCAAATATTTTGCACCTCCTAATGCTGCGGCTCGTCAACGCCTGCGACAAGAAATAGACATTCCTGAAGATGCGATTGTCTGTTTCACATCGGCTCGATTGGCATCGATTAAAGGGCATCGATATCAGATCGAAGCAATCAAGCAGTTGCAGCAGTCTCCTGTGTGGTATAAACTGTATTTTGTGTGGGCAGGAACTGGTGAGGGAAGCGCTGACAATGTAGAAATAGAATTGAGGAAAACTATTAAAGAGTTAGAGGTGAGCGATCGCGTAAAGTTGATCGGACAGCGCTGGGATATCCTAGATTGGCTTGATGCTAGCGACATATTCATTTTGACTTCTCTGGCAGATGCAGCGCCTTCTCTTGCAGTCATGGAAGCGATGGCTAAGGGATTGCCGATAGTTGCAACGGCTGTGGGCGGTATTCCTGAAGGGCTTGGCGATACTGGGAAATTGTTGCCCGATCCGAATACCGATCCAGAGGGAACCGCGAGGGAATTGGCGAAAACTGTAGAAGCTTGGGCGATGAATTCAGAATTGCGCCATCAAATCGGTCAAGCTTGCAAGCAGCGGGCAGAGAAACTATTCAAAGAGGAACGGATGTTGGCAGAGTCGATGGAGGCGATCGAAAAAGCTTTAGTTTGCGATGATAACCAAACAGATCAATTTGTTGCTCAAAAAGAGGTTCAGAGGTCAATAACGAAGATAGAAAGCCGGGTGCATTACAGCTCTTTAGTGTGGAATGCTTGGCAGGCTTACTGTCAAGAAGATCTAAGCATAATGCAGAAGTCGCTTCAAGAATCTTTGAAGTACACACCTTTTTTGACTACAGAAACGCTATTAAACTGGGTCGAATATTTTGGCAATTTTTCGTCAGCTAAAGGGCATAATTTAGATACATATTCTCTAATTAATTCAGCAGAATGGCAACAATTAGTCGAGCAAGTACAGGGAATTGAATCTGTATTTTATGCACGCTAAAATACCAGATTTACCTTTCAAATTCGGATTGCTGTCAGCAGTAGAGTTGTATCTGCCTTATGCCTTCTGCCTTACCTCCGTTACCTCCATTTCAGAATCAGTTACCGAACCCTTCCTTATCACCGATAAAACTCATGTCAATGGCAAATCCGACACCGCGAGTAAGTGTAATTATTCCAGCATATAATGGATCTCGCTACATCGCGCAAGCGGTAGAAAGCGTCATCAGCCAAACCTATAAAAACTGGGAAATTATCGTCGTAGACGACGGCTCAACCGACGACACCCGCCAAGCATTGCAGCCTTATGTTGAAAAAATTCGCTATGTTTATCAGGAAAACCAAGGAGTAGCTGCCGCCCGCAACCGAGGAATTCAGGAATCCCGAGGTGAATTAATTGCTTTTTTAGATCAAGATGACTTTTTATTGTCAGATAAGTTAGCTGGACAAGTTGCGTTATTTGACGCTCAGCCATCATTAGGAATTGTTAATAGTGGCTGGCGAATGATTAAAGAGCAAGGCGAAAGTATTTTCGATGTCAAACCCTGGGAATACTTGCCTCAGCTAGACTTAAAAACCTGGATTGTTTATCTGCCACTACTTCCCAGTGCGATGATGTTTTCGCGGCAGTGGCTGGAACGAGTCGGTGGCTTTGATTCTCAGTATGATTCAGTAGATGATGCCGACTTAATCTTGCGTTTAGCACTATCTGGCTGCGAAGCTGCTTGGTTGCCTGAAGTGACAGTATGCTACCGCCAGCACGGGCAAAATGTGTCCATCCAGAGAGCGCTAAAACAGGCAAACCTTTGTATTAAATTAAAGCAAAATTTCTTCAGTAGAGCCGACTTGCCAGAGGACATCCGCCAATTAGAAAAGCAGGCGTTGTATGAAGCTCTGACATGGATGGCGTGGCAACTTTACTACAGCGGCTATCCGGCAGAAATGACTGAGTATTTGCAAAAATCTTTAGATTATACCCCGTCCTCGCTGATACTAACTATAATAGATTGGGTAAAGCGCCTTATCGGAATTTCTAACACCTACGGCTGCCCAATTGATGGCATGGCTCTCAGAAAAATACCCGAATGGAAACAGTTAATGGGTAGTATCATTCCTCCCAAAAAAGTGCGCGTCAGTGTCATTATCCCGGCTTACAACTGCGAGCGCTACATTGTCAGAGCCATAGAGAGTGTTCTCAGCCAGACTTATGAAAACTGGGAAATTATCGTCGTAGACGACGGCTCAACTGACAACACTCGCCAAGTTTTAGCACCTTACCTCGATTTAATTCAATACATCTATCAAGATAACCAAGGAGCAGCAATTGCTCGAAATCATGCTTGTAAGTTAGCAAAAGGGGAATTTTTAGCTTTTCTCGATGCTGACGACTTCTTCTTACCAGAAAAACTAGAAAAACAAGTAACTTGCTTTGACGCTGATCCCACATTAGATATGGTGCAAACAGGTTGGGTTATTGTTGACAAAAACGAGAAAGGCATCTATGGAGTAAAGCCTTGGGAAGGAGCACCAAAATTAGATTTAGAAAGTTTTGTTTTGTACAAATCAGTGCGTCCCAGCGCCATGATGCTGCGGCGAGAGTGGTGGGAACGCTTGGGCGGTTTCGATCATCGCTTGCCGCCAACCGAAGATTTAGATTTTGTGCTACGTTTAGCTTTAAAAGGCTGCAAGTCAGTTTGGTTAAAAGAGATATTAACCTGCTATCGTCAGCACGACAGCAATATCATGTCTAACGGCTCCAAATTAATGAAAAATACGGAAATTTTGATGGAGCAATTTTTTGCTCGGCCAGATTTACCTCAGCACATCCGCGACTTGAAACGCGCGGAACGTTACAAGTGTTTCGTATGGATAGCATGGCGGATGTATCGCGACGGATATTTGGCAGAAATGGTCGAATGTCTGGAAAAATCTCTGCATTACACTAATCTGACAGGTACTGAAACTGTTTTTAATTGGTTGGAAACTTTTAAGGGAGTTTCGGAACAGTACGGCTACCACTTTGATGCCTATGCTTTAACCAATTTACAGGAATGGCAAGACATAGTGGCGATCGCAGCGAACAATCCTTATCAGTTTCAATCGGCTCCCAGTTCGACTTCTCGGCAGCCAAGACAGCACGTACTCTTGTACACAGAAGATTCAGGAGTCGGCGGATTGGCTCAGTTCAACCACTCGCTGATGTGTAAATTAGCTGCGGATGGCTACCGAGTTACCAGCGTTCAAAGTCAAGCTTCTAACCCTTTAATTACCGAACAAAAACAGCTAGGTATCGAACATATTTGGCTAGAGTTCGACACGATGAAAGAGTTTTTGCGAATAGCTTACAATTTAGATGACGCTCAAAAGATTTACGCCCAGGCTCGACCGGATTTAATTATATTTAGTGACGGCTGGCCGATGGCTAACTTTGCAGCTAAACAAGTTGCGATCGAGCAAAATATACCGTACATAATCAGTTTGGGTTATATCAATCGCAATTATGAAACTTTCGATCGCGGCGATCAAATTCCCTATTTCGATGCAGTTGCCTACCAGTACATGGTAGCCAAAGCAGCAGTAGCAGTTTCCCACGAGAATTTAAACTTGTTCCAAAGTTTATTTAAAGCGCATCTAGAACGGGGAAAAGTAATCTATTATGGCAGACCAAATAGTTATTTTGAGCCTCCGAATCTTTCAACTCGCCAACGCCTGCGTCAAGAACAAGGAATCCCCGAAAATGCTGTTGTTTGTTTCACTGCGGCGAGATTGACTCCCATTAAAGGATATCAGTATCAATTGCAGGCGATCGCCCAATTGAAAAATCGTCCAATTTGGTCCCAAATTTACTTTGTTTGGGCCGGGCCTGGGTCTACTACTCACGACAATCTGGAACCTGAATTAAGAGCAACTGTGAGCCAATTGGGAGTAGAAGAACAGGTTAAATTCTTAGGACAGCGCTGGGATATTGCCGATTGGCTAGACGCCAGTGATATCTTTATTTTATCTTCCGAAGCTGAGGGAATGCCACTAGCGATTATGGAAGCAATGGCGAAAGGATTGCCCGTAATTGCCACAGCAGTCAGCGGTATTCCCGAAGAATTGGGAGACACGGGAAAGCTACTGCCCGATCCTACAATCGATCCAGCAGGAACAGTAAAAGAGTTAATAGAAACGGTCGAAATATGGGCCGAAAATCCCGAAGCGCGCAGGCTTGCAGGACAAGCTTGCAAAGCGCGAGCTCAAGAACTATTCAAAGAAGAACGAATGCTTCGGGAATATGGAGAAATAATTGAACAGGCATTTGTAAGTGATGAGAGCGACAGTTTCTCTATAAGTCCGAAACTCCAAAAGCAGGTACAGCAAGTGGATAGCCTGCTGAAATACTATTATTTAGTGTGGAAAGCTTGGGAGGCTTACGAGCGGGGAGATATGTACGAGATGGTGAATAATTTGCAATCTGCTTGGGCTTGCACACCTTATTTTACCACAGAAACTATCTTTGATTGGGTGAAAAATTTTGGTATTTTCGCTGCGGAAAAAGCAGTTCCGTTCGATACCAACGAGCTGATTAACTCCAGCTCCTGGCAACAAGTGATAGAATCAATACAGGGTTTTGAAGTGTTGTCATCTGTTCGTTAAAACTGAGTTCTAGCAGCATTCTCAGGAACGGGCAAGATGCCCATTCCACCAAACACCAACCAAAGAAAAATATGCAACTTAAATTCAATTTCCCACGTATTCATAGACTGCTGCCAATTGGTTTAGCTATTGTCACTGTTCTGTTAATAGCCTATTTGGGACAGGCAAAAGCGATCGCCCAACTGCGATCGAACGTGACAGTAGATTTTGGACAGCCTGCCACCGGTACAATTTCCATGAGTGGCATCCTGCACGGAATCGACACTGCCAAACCGCCGGATAGCTCGATAAAACCCTTACAGCCCAAACTTTGGCGGGCGGGGAGACTCGATATTTACGATCGAGTAATCGCCAGCGGAGCCGAGTTTCAGTTAGTAGTTAGCGACTTGTGGGGCTACGGTAGCAATCCCAATGGCTGGCCATATCAAAATTACCCCGCGTGGGAAGCATTCATCCGACAGTTAGCCCAGCAAAATAAAGGCAAAAAAATTATTTGGGATGTATGGAATGAACCAGATTTGAAAGATCCATTTTGGAAGGGAAGCAGAGAACAATTCTTTGAAACTTACAAAAGAGCTTACAAAATCTTGCGGGAAGAATTGGGACCGTCAGCCATGATTGGCGGGCCGAGCCTCGGCCGCTACAGCAAAGAATATCTCGCCGCTTTTTTGGATTACTGCAAGGCTAACAAACTTGAAGTAAACTTCCTCTCATGGCACGAACTTAACGACACGATGATTTTATTTGTTGACGATCACGTAATTGAGGCTAAACGCAATTTTCAGCAAAGTCCCTCTTACAAGGAACTGAAATTGCAAAAAATTTACGTCAATGAAATTGTGGGGAACTTAGCGCAGTACCAGCCGGGAGAAATATTAGGTTATTTGTACAACTTAGAGTATGCAAAAGCTGACGGTGCTTGCAGAGCTTGTTGGGAGAGCAAAGGGCCAAATAAAGTTAGCAATTGCTTCAACAATACGCTGA
Organism: Microcoleus sp. Pol14D4; assembly: GCF_036701245.1. Classification (NCBI taxonomy): domain Bacteria; kingdom Bacillati; phylum Cyanobacteriota; class Cyanophyceae; order Oscillatoriales; family Microcoleaceae; genus Microcoleus; species Microcoleus sp. Pol14D4. The sequence goes on along the minus strand of NZ_JAUBQM010000005.1, from coordinate 68,094 downwards.
GTGGGATGGTCACGCCTAATAATTTTGAACCGAGAGCAGCTTGGTGGACATACAAAGCATATGCTGAGGGAGTTAATTCGCGGGTGCGGAGCTGGTCAAATAACAATCGCCTTGTCGCTTTAGCCAGCAAATCAAATTCGGAAGGTAAAGCACAGATACTTTTAGGTTATTTCGATCCCAATTTTTCCTCAGCAACAACGGTAACATTAAGCCTCGGAAATGTGGAGCAGCTTGGTCTTCAAAGAGGTCAAAAAATAACTCTAAAATTAGAGAAAATTCCCAACAATCAAGAAGGAGCAGTGCCACAGCTTGTCACCGTTAAAGAAGAAAGTTTTTCGGTAGGTAGCGGCAGCTTGGCTTATGTTATCCCTAATTTCAACGTCCACGAAGGCTACTTATTGACGGTTAGTAAGTGAGCTAGCTATCCTATTGAATTGCGGACAAGTTGTAGGGACACGGCACGGCCGTGTCCTTATAAATATATAGCCGTGTTCTTACAAAGATATATATTTTAGCTGGGATTATTCAAAGATTTTTGCACCGATTCCAACCACCCTCGGACTGTTTGATTTTCGGATTGGGGGTCGTAGTAACACCCTAATTCATCGAGGATGAATGCTTCTAAATCGGCTGGGGCGATCGGCATTTCTAGCAATTGGCTGAGTTCTTGCGATGCAGCTTCAACACTTTCGGGTGGTTCGCTGCTGCGGTAGTTGTTCACTACATCACTGGGAGTGTCAGCTTCTAAAGGCCAGTCTTGGTGAAAGTAGGAACTGAAAAATTGGGTTAAATGAGGAAATTGATCGATCATTGGGGATAAGCTGTGAGAATAAAGTATCCGGGAGGTAATTTGGCGCTGCGCTGGAGGACGATTCTCAGGCTAGTTGTTGAAGTTGCTTTGGATGCGCGGCGACGCAGAGTAATGCCAATGATTCTGTTGGCATTGTAGTCGATCGTATAACGATTGCCTCGACTTTTCACCCAGGAGTCGATCGCACTTTGATTTCGGTTCATTGCTTCTGCAATAGCCGCTTCGGCGACAGAACGATCGGTAAAAGAAGATGCTGCAGAAATTCTTGTTTCGCTTGCGAGTCGCTGTGCTAGTTGTGCTTCTGTTTTACCAACGTGTCTCTCTAAAGTGTGCCCTCCTGCTGATTCGTGAAAGTCTAATCCGCCGCCCGGTATGTTCGGAACAAAAGCTAGGGTGGTTGGTGCTATAGTTGAGCCTTCCGGTGCAACAACCGTGGCATAAACACCAGGTATTGCCGATTGGAATAATATAATTATTGAGGCGATCGCACAGAGGATACCTAAAAACTTTTTTAGGCGATCGAGTTGATTTTTCATTGCGGTTGAATCTATTTCTTATATTTAGTATAGGTACTTGTTGGTGTTTTGTCTATTCCTTAATCGACTCTTAGTAAGTTAGAAAATGCGCTGTATTCAAATATACGGTTCGCAGTACCCACCCTACTGCTAGTTAGAAATTGCGCGCAGCATTCAAATACACGCTGCGGTTGCGCGCACCCTAAAATTATTTATAATAGTTCGTGATTTCTGCGGTTTACAAAGCTTCACTCACTATGAGAAAATGTTAATAATTCTTTGAAAAAAATCCTGATGATTGATGATAAGTTACTTTATTATCTTTAAAAATGTGAAAAAATGCAAGTAGTTATCCTAGCAGGTGGCCTCGGTACTCGTCTCAGAGAAGAAACAGAATTTCGTCCCAAACCCTTAGTTGAGGTGGGGGGGCATCCGATTATTTGGCACATCATGAAGATCTATGCACACTACGGTTTCCAAAACTTTATTGTGTGCTTGGGCTATCGCGGCAACATGATTAAAGAATATTTCCTAAATTATGAAGCCATGAACAATGACTTTACTATCTGTCTGGGACGCCAACATACCATCACTTATCACGAGGAACATCTCGAACAAGATTTTAAAGTGACACTAGCTGAAACTGGCGCCGCAAGCATGACAGGAGGGCGGGTAAAACGGATAGAAAAATATATCGATCGCGAGAATTTCATGGTGACATACGGCGATGGAGTTGCTGATGTCGATATTGACGCCTTGATGGATTTTCACAAATCTCACGGGAAGCTGGCAACTGTCACTACATTTCGCCCGATTTCTCGCTTTGGAATTTTGGAGGTAGACAGCGATAGCCGCGTAGTTCAATTTACTGAAAAACCTCAAATCGACGGCTGGATCAGTGTTGGATATATGATATTTAACCGCCGGGTATTTGAGTATTTGGGGGGAGATGATTGTATTTTAGAACAAGAGCCGATGCAGCGTTTGGCGGCAGACGGACAGTTGATGGCTTACCGTCATGAGGGCTTCTTCTTTGCGATGGATACTTTTCGAGAGTACAAGTATTTAAACGAACTTTGGGATGAAGGGAAGGCTCCTTGGAAAGTGTGGAAATAAATTAGTTTGGGGGCGAGATTTAATGTCCGCCCCACACAAGTTTGACTAAAAATTACTATAAAATTACCTCATAAATTCGGTTGCTTCGTAGATTTTTCGTGAGTTGTCGCAAAAATCGTAGTAACTGGATTTTTATAGATCCCTATCCGTAGGAAGTGAAACTTTTCCAAATAAGGTAAAACTCACTATAAAATAATTATAAAAAATGGATTCGCAAGAAATTCTCAACAGTACAAAAACTTACCTACAAAAGTGCGTTGCACCCCACGCGGAAATTATCGACAGCGACTCGGAAGCGCTAAAAACAGCAGTTGTGGGATTGGAAGATCGATCGCTCTTAGCGTTGCGAGTTCCCCAAAAATGGGGCGGCGCTGAAATTGCACCGGAGATTTTTTACCAATATCAAGAATTGACGGCTCGATATTCCGGCGCTTTGTCTTTCCTGCAAACTCAGCACCACAGCGCAACTGCAATGCTTGCCAACAGCGACAATGAAATGCTAAAAAGCAGATACTTGCCCGCGATCTCCCAAAAAGAGTTACGCTTGGGTATTGGGTTTTCGCATTTGCGGCGATCGGGCAATCCTGCTGTCACCGCAACTCCCACAAAAGCAGGCTATTTACTGTCAGGAAAAGTTCCTTGGGTAACAGGTTTTGGCTTGTTTCAAAAGTTTATTGTAGCGGCGGTACTTCCTGACGAACGCTCTGTGTTCGGTTTAGTGCCTTTTGCCAACATTGAACGCGAATCGGGGAAAATAGCTTTTAGCGAAATCATGCAGTTAATCGCCATGAGTTCGACTAATACTGTGACAGCCACTCTCGATAATTGGTTGCTGCATGAATCGGAAATAATTTCAGTTAAACCTGTCGGCTGGATTTCGGAAAACGACAGCAAAAATATACTGAATTTTGTTCCGGCTACTTTTGGCTGTATTCGAGCGGGATTGGAGGTAATTGCAGCAGCGGCGGCTGCTAAGAATTCGCCTTTTATAACGGGGGCTTGCCAAAAACTAGAGCAAAAGCTCGATCGCCTAAAAGAGAATTTCCAACAATCTCAACATAGCTCGAAAGCAGAACAATTAGCGCTGCGAGCTCAAGCCATTGATTTAGCGGTGCGTTGCGGGCACGCGGCGGTTGCAGTTTCTAGCGGTGCTGCTAACGGTGTGCTACACCCCGCCGGGAGAGTTTACCGAGAAGCTTTGGTGTATACTGTTTCCGGACAAACAAAGGATGTTATGGAAGCAACGCTCGATCGACTAATCGAATTTTAGATTTTAGATTTTATATTGAGAGCGCAGAATGTCAAAAACTTAACTGTATTTAATAAATAATAGGTATATTTAACCTGATGACAAACAACTTCAACTCACATAACTTAAAAACGATTGCCTACAGTCACATTATAGACTTAACCCATGTAATTCATCCCAACATTCCCATCTGGCCCGGAGATCCAGCGACAGAAATTGCCACAGTATCTCAAATAGACACAGACGGGTATTTCCTGCGAAAATTCTCGATGGGCGAACACAGCGCAACTCACATCAATGCACCCAACAGCTTTTATGCAGGAGGCGCCAGCATTGATAGTTATTCCCCGCAGTCGCTAGTTTCCCCTGCAATTACGATCGACATCCGAGAGCAAAGTCTTGCGAATCCCGACTACACTTTAACAATTGATGATATATTGACTTGGGAACGGCAGCACAAACTTATAGAACCGGGAAATCTAGTTTTATTGTATACTGGCTGGGAAGAAAAATGGGATAATCAGGGAGCATTTTTCAACCGAGACGATCGCGGAATTTGCCACTTTCCCGGATTTGGCAAAGCAGCAACTCAATTTTTGCTAGAAGAACGCTCTATCGCGGGCATTGGAACCGACACCCACGGAGTCGATACTGGGCGAGATGAAAGTTTTGCGGTTAATAAATTGGTATTGGAACAGCAGCGAATAGTGCTGGAAAATCTGGCAAATCTCGACTTATTACCTGCGGCTGACATCACTTTAGTTATCGGAATATTGCGCCTTTTGGGAGGTTCCGGTTCGCCCGTATCGGTGTTAGCTTTTGTTGCTTAATGCAATAAAACTTACATCTTGCACCATGCTCAAGAACAGGCAAAATGCCTGTTACAGAAAGAGGGAATTTTCTTGTTTAACAGGTATCTTGCCTGTTCCTAAACAGGTAATTGAAAATGGTGCAATATCTCAGGTAAAATTAGATTGAGAGAAGTCGAGTAAAAACAATAAGATTAATGACAGAACTGCCCAAGGATCTCAACGAGGCGATCGCCCAATCCCGCATTGCCACCGCCGCTGCCCTCTCGGACGGCAAAAATCTACTGCAAGTCGAATTAGTATTTCCAGAAATCGCCCTGCAAGCACAGTCTATCACCTTACAATTCCTCCCAGAATTTGAGGAAATCTACCCCGGAGTAAAAGTCTTTTTTCCCGACACCGGTGCGGCAGCCCTCGCGCGCCGTGACTGGGGAGAAACACCCTTTAAAGTCACTGATTTGGGTAGCAGTCGCACCCCTGTTGAAGATAAAATAGCACCGGAAGATCAACTTTTCCTTTTGATCAATCCAGCAGCCGTAGAAGTTGCCCAAGTCGAAAAAATTTACATAGCTGCTGCAGGTCGCCCAGTAATTCTACTCAACCCGCGCCTGGAAGATGTTGCCACCATAGGTATAGGCTATGCGGGCCGCCAATTGCGCGATCGATTCCTCAGCAAAATTGAATCTTGCTACTATATCAGACCCCTAGACACTGCTGCTTTATTCCGCTGCTACCCTCAACCGTGGCAAGTGTGGCTGGAAACCAACGACGAATACGAACTAATTTCTGAAACCGCCCAAAAACCAGTCGGAGACGATTTAGAGCGCATTTTAGCCGCTTCTCTCCCAAGCGCCGATCCTGACTCCTCCACACCTGCCAAACCTGTAAAAAAGAAAGGTTTTTTGGCAGAACTCCAGACATTCCTCAAAGCTTTGACTCAGTGACAATCGTTAAGGCTCGATCGTCTTTTAGGGTGTGTCAGCTAGGATTATTTTCGACTTAATCCGTCGTCTAATCGCTGATGCACCCTAAAGCGTGAAATAACTCAAAGCTTTGACTCACTAACAGCAGTTGCAGAACCACAATTAACAGCTTGCCTGTGTTTCTATCAGTAGCTACCCAAACAGACACTGGCGAGCTTTACACGACATTTATACAAAGCAGTATAATGGGTGACACCCCTCCACCGTAAAAGAGGGGAGGCAAATAGCAGCAAAATCAGATGCTATAAGCTAGAGATGGGGCTTTTGAGTCAGGGAAGCGGATAAACACAATGGAGCACCGGCGCATTGTTATCGGGGACGTACACGGGCATTACGACGGGTTAATGACCCTGCTAGAGGCACTTGCCCCCAGCTCGAACGATCGCGTCTATTTTTTGGGAGACTTAATCGATCGCGGCCCCAAAAGCGCTCAGGTATTAGATTTTGTGCAGCAAAGCCCATACCAAACTCTGTTGGGCAACCACGAACAACTGATGCTGGAGGCTTTGTCGGGGACGCCGATGGATATGCGAGCGTGGCAATCTTGGCTCTACAGTGGCGGCGATGCGACAGTAGCCAGCTACAGAGATACAGGGATGATGCCGTACAAACACTTAGAGTGGCTGCGATCGCTCCCCACGCACTTGGACTTAGGGGACATCTGGCTGGTTCACGCCGGCGTTGACCCACATCTGTCGATCGATGAACAGTCGATCGAACAACTGTGTTGGATTCGCAGGGAATTTCACACGATGTCGAAACCCTATTTTCCCAATAAATTAATTATCACCGGTCACACGATTACCTTTACCTTTCATGGGGTCAGACCGGGCGAATTAGTCAGGGGCGAAGGGTGGTTGGATATTGACACGGGTGCTTATCATCCCAAAAGCGGTTGGCTGACAGGATTTGACCTCAGCTACCGCAGAGTTTATCAAGTAAATGTATTTAACAATCAAGTCCGAATTTTACCGTTTGACGAAGTTGTCAGGCAATTGAGGCCGCAGCCGATTGCACCCTCGCAACCTGCGATCGATTCTGTTGTTCAACAGCAGTGTTAAATCAAGTTTTCTTTGTAGGGTATGTCAGCTTAAGTCCGATCTCTTAAATCGAAATTAACTTGCTGCTGACTTACCCTAATAACTGGATTTATTTTTTAACGAACCGCGAAGACGCGAAGATCGCGAAGTAAGAAAAGAGAAGAGAAAATAAGAGAGTGCCTGACTGATTTACATTTGCTACGAACCTAAAAGTCTGCGGATTTCTAGCCTGTAATCCTCATTATTCAAACCTTCACCGCTAGCAAGATCCGGATCGATAGCCTGTGAAATAGCCGCAATGCGATCGCCAGTTGCCGGGTGAGTGCTCAAAATGCTAGGAGGAGAAGGTTTGTCGAGCAACTTTTTCATAAAATCAACCATCCCAGATTGAGCGTAGCCCGCTCGCCCCATAGTTTGCAATCCCAACTGATCGGCTTCATACTCAGCTTGGCGGCTGTGGGGACGGCGCAAAGCCAGTTCCACCCCAATCTGAACCGCCTGAGATCGATCGAGCCCAGTGGCGGAAGCTACACCTGAAGCTATGGCCATTTGACGCATTTGTTTAACCGCGTGGCGAGCATTAATGTGAGCGATTTCGTGGGCGATCGCACTTGCCAATTCTGCCTCATTGTCCGCCGCTGCCATCAAGCCTTTATTTACATAAACAAAACCGCCCATAGTTGCAAAAGCATTAATCGTGTCGTCGTCAATGACTTGAAAAGTATAAGGAATATTCGGGCGAGTGCTTTCTTGAGCGAGTCGTTGACCGATGCGGTTGATATATTCTGTAGTGTCCCGATCGCGGTCAATCTTAAACTCGCTGTTCGTTAACTGCTGATTAATTTGTTGGCCAATAGCCACCTCTTGTCGATCGGACATATTCGACAATTGAATAACTTGAATGCCCCGAAAAATCAGTTCAGGCAAAGAAAATGCTTGAGTCGGTTCCGGGGAAACCACACCGATACCCGCAGCTACAATCAGGGACAGAAACAGATAAATCCCTCGACCGCAAGTACGCCGGCAAGTCAACCAAAAACTTTTTAACATGAGTGATACGTGCCAGAAGTTAGATAAAATTGTAGGAAAAACTCGAAAAGTCACTAAATAGGCAGACGTAATTTGAGGCTGCTTAGTTGCTATTCTAGCTTTTTGTCAATTTTGAACGGCGCCACCAGCTTTTGGGCGATCCAGCCAAGGCTAACCAACCGCCGTTAACAGCCTTCTGGGTTAAGTGCCCCAGTCATGCGGATTTTGGGCGATCGTTGTGGTAATATCTTTTAGCTTCAGGACTTACGCATCAATAAAGTATGTCATTGCCAGCGGTAGCTCAGCAATAGCAGCATTTGTTTTTCATCGATGTCTGCGTAAGTCCTGAGCTTGTAAACATACTCCTGTCGCTATCAGTATAATAGGCGATTTATGAAAATTTTGGATTCTCAAGGCCGGCTGTTCGGCAAACTCAGCATCCTAGACGTAGGTGCCGCTCTAATCGTACTGCTAGTTGCAGTCGGAATCTTCTTCTTTCCCGGCACTTCTGGCGGTTCCGTCGCCCAAGTCGGCACCAGTGTCAAACCTGTAGAAATTGATGCAATTGCGATCGGTCTCAAAGGAACAAACGTTCAAGATTTGTTCAAAGCAGGCGATAAAATCAATGTGGTGATCCGCAATCAACCATCCGGTCAGATTACCATCAAATCTGTCAAAACTCTCACCAGAACCCTAGCAGTTCCTCAGCCCAACGGCACTCTGAAAGCTCTCCCCGATCCCAGAGAAGAAGAAGCCTTCAGCAAAAATATGATGTTTACCTTAGAGGGAAAAGGTCAACTTACTGAAAATGGCCCGGTTTTAGGTAATACGAAAGTCAAAATTGGCACTACGCTAGAGCTTGAAGGCAACAAGTACATTTTCAACGCCAGCGTTATCGACGTGCGAGTCAAAGAATAATTAGTAGTCAGTTGTCAGTTGACAGTTGAAAGTTTTCAGTGGTCATTGGTGTCAAATTCAGACTAAAATTCATGATAAATCTCGCTTATAGCATAGTCTAGATCCCCCCTAGCCCCCCTTAAGAAAGGGGGGACAAGATTATTGTCAAAGTCCCTCTTATTAAGGGGGATTTAGGGGGATCTAGATTTGGATATAAACGAGAGATACAGCGGTCTTTAGGATTAAGTTGACATCTATGGGTAGTGGGGAACTAATCTTCCTTCTTCCCTCGAACCTGGAACCTCTATCCGTGACATCCGTTTGCATCCGTTAAAAAATCCGTTGCCGAACTTCTTCACCCTTCTGAAAGCAACTTTAAATATTGCCGAATTAAGCCAATCGTGACAGCGGGAAGTTCTAACTGCGGAGTCAAACCTACATTTTCCAGAGGTTGAAAAACTTTGATTGCTTCGGGGTTGAGGTTGGCCAACCGCTGGCCGATATCGGGTCCGGTAAACTGCGATTTTTCTCCCCAAATAATCGCTGTCGGTGTTGTTAGCTGAGTAATGTACAGCGACAAATCAAAGCACAAATCTCCCCGCACAAAAGACAGGGCGGCATATTCTGCATTTGGTTCCAAAGCAGATGCGAGGTAAGCATCTACAATTTCTTGGTAAACGCGACGCGAATCGGCAAATTGTCGTTGTTCTAGGAAGCTACGGATGCCGCCGTCTGTGGCGATTCCGGTACTGTAGAGCAAGCGATCTAAAATCGGCGTGTTGACTAGCTTAGCGAAGAAACTGCTGCCGTAATCTTGTCCGAAGTCCGACAAACCGCTGGGTATGGTCAAAATTAGGGATTTGAACAGATCCGGCCGTGCGATCGCAGCTCGAATCGCGATCGCCCCTGTTAGCGAAGAAGCAATCACCTCTGTCGGACTGCCACAAGTTTTTTCGAGAAATTCGATCAAAGTTGTGATATAATCTTCTACCTGATAATTTCTTGCCGGATGTTCCGATCGCCCCCAACCGATTAAATCAGGTGCTAAAATTCGATATTCTGCCGCAAAAGCCGGATAAACTTTCGACCATTCATAGGCACTCGACCCGCCACCAAAACCGTGAAAAAATACTAAGTTTGGTTGATTTTCCGAAGTTGAGGTCGGCAACCCCATCCAAGGCATTTTTTCAGCAGTGTAGTAGACCATTCTGCCGAGAGAAGTAACTATTGATCGCTGACCGAAGCCGAGGGGTACAAGCATAAACTAACCTCAATCGCTGTTATATTTTAGATTCTTTTGAGCCGCCCCATCTTTGTTTAAAAAACTTGCAAAGCTGGTGGCGTTTTTGTAAAGATTGAGTAATGATTTAAATCTATTTTAGTACAGGTGAAGCGTGAAACTACAGACAGCAAGTAAGTTTTGCGATTTGGGCAATTCGGCTGTGTAGTTATCCTTACCCTTGCAAACTACCGCCGATCGGAGATAATAGCAAAATGATGGGTAAGACCCCTCACCAAAATAGAGTCTGTTCGCCAAACCCGAAAGCAGGCGCTCGGAAAGGAGGACTATTAGAACTCGCTTTCAGGCAGGCGGCAGGTTGGCCGAGGCTCGCCAATCACAAATCATTAATCACGATATTTTGCGGAGCAGTGGCTTTTGAGGTCGAAAGTCTTTGTTGGAGGGCGGGCAATGGGGTTTCGATTCCTAATTGCAGGTTTGGCAATCACTGGCCTCGCCGTTATCAATTCCAAAACAGAAGAAACAACTAATCTCAGGGAGGTCTACTAAAATGCAACTGCTCAGAAAACGGGATCGCGAGGGTTTTATGGTTGATGCAAAAAGTCTTCAATCTGACGGGTTTGCAGAATTTGACACAGCCTGTCGAAGCATGGATTTAAACGACAAAAAGTCTTTTGTCGCCACTCCAGAACGCTCAGGCGCAGGGTCAGAGGTGCGATCGCGCGCCACAACAGTACCTGCGATCGTCCGCGTAGCTTTAGAAGACTTGAAATGCTTTGAAGTAGTAGAACACCAGTTTGCACATTGGGGGGTGACTTTTAGCAATGCCGTCGCCATCCAACCTTCAAACCCAGCCTTTTTCACGGGTTCTGGAGCAACAGTGTTAATGGGGGCCCCCAAAAGCGGACTGATAGAAGTAACTTTTAAGTATCCAGTTCGCTGGGTGTCGGGACTTGTCACCAGTTCGCGGCGAACTGTTTTATCTGCTTGTGACATTGACGGCAACCCAATTGTTCAGGATGAAATGCCGGCGCCCAATCTGGTCGGGTCTAATTCTCCGATCGCTCCTAGGGCTCCCCTGCGCGTAAAAGCTCGGAATATTCATAAAATTACTTTTTACGCTTTTGACGGTCAGCTAATAGTCGATGACTTGATGTTTGGATTTTAAAGCCATGCCATAAGTAGCATCCCAAGTCTGCAAACCTTCGAGAAGGGCATTGCGGACTAAAGCTTCTGGTTCCCGACTCAGCATCAGGCGAAAGCACTCGGCAGCGCGGGAACGGGCGATCGAACTTTTGACTGAACTTACAGGACCAAACCCACCCTTATTCACCAAATCGGTCATTTGTCGCACTGCAATCAAACGCTTCACGGGGTCAGCATCAGTCAAATCCGCTAAGATGCGATCGAGCGCCACTTCATCTTTTTCGGCCCTGCGACTCAACCCTTGCCGCAGCAACAGTCCTGCAATTGCGATCGTGCCCAAATTCTGCAAAATCAGGCTCAAAGCCATCCAGTGGCTCTCGGAGTCCGCCCAAATCGCCAAACTCATGTAAGCGCCCAAGGTAGCAATGCCGCCCGTACCCACGGCTAAAACAAATCGGCGGTTCGGGCCATCCCAAAATTGCTCGCCTTTTGCTCGCAGCAATTGCCAGTCCCACGACTGCCCTCGGTAAACCAGCATCATCGCTGCTATCCCCAAGCCGGTGGAAAACAGTAACTGACTGTTCCACCACCCCCAAACTGCTGCCAGGGTGACAACTGCCAGCCAACCTTTCGATCGAGTCAAATGCTCTAGCAGCCACTTGAGAAGAGCAGTAGAAACCACAGGCGATCGGGCCCAGGAGGTCTTACCATCTGCCCTCCTACGCCTTGTTTCGGCAGTCCGGCCTGTGGCTGTTGGGGTTCCCGGCGGGCGACGATCGTCCGAACTAAATTCCCTCAAAGCTTGGCCATCAGTTATTTCTAAAGACAGGTCGCTCAAGGGTAGATTGCCGAGTTCCAAAGTGCGATCGGACACTTTCACAGGCGATCTATTCAGCTTGGTTGTAGTTTTTTTAACTTGATTCATACTGACTTTTTTGAAAAATAACTTAAAGTTATCTAGCCTTTTTTAGCACTGATTTAGATTCTCGGTAAACAAGAGTCTAAGACTCTATGATACCCGAAATTCAAACCCGTGACGAGTACCGCAACTGCGCGGAATTCCGAGAAATCCTTACCCAAAATAGAGCTATTGAAGATTGTTGGGAAAAGCACCACAGGTTAACAGGGAATATTTCTGCATCACTCTTGAGACAGAATGGCGCTCGGAGTTGGCATGATGGCAAAAAATCGAAATTTTTTAATTTCAGAAAAGAAGGGAATTTTGAGTGATTCAATTCGTCCGCCAAGAAATGCACGAGAAAATTTAGCCTTTTGCCCCCAGGCCCGGACTCTCGCTGCTACCCCGGTGTCAGATGAGGCTGGGTTCAGCTCGATCGCTAGCTGGACAAACCGCAGCCTCTGGGCGGGTCGAGAATCCAGACAGTATTGGTTGATAATTAATAGCAGAAGCATTCCTAAACTGCTAAGATTTTTGAATTAATGGGAGTTGAGTTAATTAAACCGAGTTCTGGCAAAAAGGACTCCCTGATGCTCGTGGGCAGGGGTTAAATGGCGAGAGCATCTCAAGTCTGATAAACTAACCGTCATTCTTGTATAGGCGCCTTCACGCCCGATCGGCAAGATCTGCCAGATATCGCCGCAAAACAGCCCCGACACCTGCATATTATGGTCGATCAACCGGACTAGATAGCAGGAAAGCCATCATCCAGGTTCCAACCCGTAAAGCAGCAAGCCAAACAACCGACCGCGCGATCGTGTTCGGCAAGTGCAGAGGCTGGAAAAACAGCGGCTTTTGACCAAACTCAGACATAACTGCGGCCCCAAAGTGTGTCTGTGGAGGTTAGGCTAGTGAAGAGAAGAAAAGAATAGTTACGATCGAGACTTCATTAGTCTACCTTGTAATTTATTGCTCAGTTGTCAAGCCCAACAGTTTTACATTCTCGCGATGAGCGAGACTCTTGGCACTTCCAACAAGTGGGGAACTCGACCATCAAAGAGCTTGGGTTTGATGGTAAAGCCCTTAGTAATATGTAAACACCTTATTATCGATAACTCGCCGGAACAATCTTGCAAGAAAACCCATGTCTAGTATGCAAAACCAATTCACGGTTCACTTCTGGGGCGTTAGAGGTAGCATAGCGTCTCCCGGGGCAGAAACAGTACGTTACGGGGGCAACACGCCCTGTGTAGAAATGCGAGTGGGTGACAGCCGCCTAATTTTCGATGGCGGTACTGGATTGCGGGTTTTGGGACAAACTCTCCTGTCCCAGATGCCCGTAAAAGCTCATATGTTTTTTACTCACTCTCACTGGGATCACATTCAAGGATTCCCCTTTTTTGTCCCAGCTTTTATTCCTGGGAACTGCTTTCACATCTATGGGGCTATTGCTCCTAATAAGGCTACTATCCAGCAGCGCCTCCACGACCAGATGCTGCACCCCAATTTTCCGGTACCCCTGCAAATTATGGGGGCAGACCTGAAATTTAACGATATAGAAGTGGGCAAACCGCTGGAACTCGGAGAGATTAAGGTGGAAACTGCTTTGTTGAACCATCCGGGGGAAGCTATAGGCTACCGCGTCAACTGGCGGGGGTATGCGGCTGCTTACGTGACTGATACCGAACATTTTCCCGATCGTTTAGACGAAAATGTGCTGTATTTGGCTCAGGATGCTGAGGTGCTGATCTACGACGCTACTTATACCGATGAGGAGTATTATGCCGAGAAGAGCAGCAAGGTCGGCTGGGGACATTCGACTTGGCAGGAAGCAGTGAAGGTGGCAAAGGCTGCTAATGTCAAAAAGTTGGTGATTTTTCACCACGACCCGCTGCACAATGACGAGTTTTTAGACAGGGTGGGAGAACAAGTGGCTCAAAGGTTCCCGAATAGCTTGATGGCGCGGGAAGGTTTGTCGTTACAATTGCTGCCTCCTGATAACGATTTGTCTGAAGCGTCGGTGCAAGCGCCTCAAGTGTCTGTCTGAGGGATTTGAGCTTGTCAGGTGGTTCTGAAATCTCGATCGGTGAAATCTGAAATTTAAGCGAGGGCTGACCTCACTCAAAGACAGATACCGTGCCACGTACTCCTGTCGTGGAAAACCAAAAAGTTTAGACCAAAGTTCAAACTTCCAGATTTATCTGTGGAGTCAATTCTAAAATCTAAAATCTAATATCTAACATCGACTGGCGATCGCAATCTGACTAAGTATGTCAAAATTTTAAGCGTGTGGGTAACTTCTTCTTGTACCGCTGCTCTGACTCCAACTTCTGTTGCCTTGGGAAACTTTGATGGTTTGCACCTAGGGCATCGACAAGTCGTGCAGCCAATTTTAAATCGATCGCCTGGGCAAAATTCTGCGACGGTTTTTGCGTCGGGGCAAAACACGCGCTCAAACGTTGGCACAGATCAAAATTTGCCAAGGGAACATCCGGCGACCTGCGAAAATGACTCAGCAGCACCGCCCGATCGAGCTGGCAGCAGCCATAATTTCGAGGGTTTGATAGGCATTAGGGCTGACCGCAACAGCCTCTCTGGGATCGATTCTGATGGGGTCGATCGACTTTACAGCACTGTGGTGACATTCGATCCGCACCCGCAAGAATTCTTTACGGGTCAACCGAAAAAACTGCTGACCCCTCTGGCAGAAAAGGTAGAATTGCTCGCAGCAATGGGCGTCGAGCAACTTGTGCTGCTGCCGTTCGATCGAGAATTGGCGGCTTTGACTGCTTGTGAGTTTGTCGAGGAAATTTTGGTGCGGCAACTAAAAGCGAGTCGAATTAGTGTGGGGGTTGATTTTCGGTTTGGACGGGGACGCGCTGGAACGGCTGTGGATTTACAGTCGATCGCCGCCGGTTACGGTATTGATGTTGCTCTTGCACCCCTGCACAATTGCGGTGGGGGCGATCGGATCAGCAGTTCTGCAATCCGCGAAGGTCTGGCATCCGGCGACCTCACAAGAGCGAATCAGTTGCTGGGGCGACCTTACAGTTTAGTCGGGACTGTGGTTGGCGGACAGCGGCTGGGTAGGACGATCGGATTTCCTACTGCTAATATCGAACTGCCACCGGAAAAATTTTTGCCACGTTTTGGCGTGTATGCGGTGCAAGTCTCGCTGAAGCATGGATGGGAAAAGATGAAAGAGAAAAGTTCTTTCTATCAGCGGGAAAATCCCAAATCTCTAATTTCGGGTACATCATCCAATTTATCTTTTGTCAATGGAGTGATGAATGTTGGCTGTCGCCCAACAGTAGACGGGCTGCAACCCACTGTGGAAGTTCACCTGTTAGATTGGTCTGGGGATTTGTACGGTCAAACCTTGAGCGCGAGTTTAGTAGAGTTTTTGCGACCCGAACAAAAATTCGCTTCTCTGGATGCTCTCAAAACTCAAATTCAGGCAGATTGCGATATTGCTAGAAGCCTCTTAACTGCTAAAGTCTAATAATTATGTGATCTAGAACAGCGTCATAGGTTTAAAAATGGTGGAAGATGAGTCAGAACAATTGTAGTTTTACAAATACGAAGTCCGCAAGGCAAAGACTCAAGATTTTGGCAGTTTGATGTTCGATCAACCATTAGCAATTAGCACTTAGTAATCAGGGATATGAGACAACATATTGAGCGGCTCAAACAAAATCTAAGCAAAACTATGGTCGGCAAAGCGGATGCTATTCGCTTGGTGCTGGTAGCCGTGCTTTCGGGTGGGCACGCGCTGCTGGAAGACGTGCCCGGTGTGGGAAAAACGCTGCTGGCGAAGTCTTTGGCGCGATCGATCGATGGGAAGTTTCAGCGGATTCAGTGCACTCCCGATTTGTTGCCGACGGATATCACCGGTACTAATATTTGGAATCCGCGCAGCGGAGAGTTTGAGTTTTTGCCAGGGCCAGTTTTTGCTAATGTTTTGCTTGCCGATGAAATCAATCGGGCGACGCCGCGAACTCAGTCAGCTTTGCTGGAAGTGATGGAAGAAAAGCAGGTGACAGTAGACGGAGTTTCTCGGAATGTTCCGGCGCCGTTTTTTGTGATTGCGACTCAGAACCCGATCGAATATCAAGGCACTTTTCCGCTGCCGGAAGCGCAGATGGATCGGTTTACTTTGTCTTTGACTTTGGGCTATCCCGCTGCGGTGGAAGAATTGCAAATGTTGGAACGGCTTTCTGATAGTTTTGCAGTGGAAGATTTGCAGCCTTGTATTTCTTTGGAACAGGTGCAGGAATTGCGGCGTTTGTGCGCTGCGGTGAAGGTAGAAGGCTCTTTGAAACAGTATATTGTAGATTTGGTGCGATCGACGCGGGAGGATGAGGAGATTACTCTGGGGGTGAGTCCCCGGGGTGCGGTGGCTTTGCACCGGGCATCCCAGGCTTTGGCATTTATGGAGGGCCGGGATTTTGCTACTGATGATGATGTTAAGTATGTGGCGCCGCACGTACTATCTCACCGTTTAATTCCGGCGGGGGGAAGAAGGGCTAAGGCAATTGTAGATCGATTGTTGCGCTCTGTTCCTATTCCTTAAAAAGTTTGTAAGTAGGTCGTTCTAATTAAATAAATAGGCAAGATGCCTGTTCCACAAAGAATGATTTTTATTATGGGACAGGCATAATGCTCGCCCTTGTTATATCAAATGCGGTGGCATCGGAATTAATATTACCCACCTTCAGGAAACGGCACTGCCGTTTCCCTACCATTAATAGGGCGAGAGTTACATCCGAGGAGGGCTAATGATTATTTTGGGGTAGGGAAACAGCATTGCCTTACTACTTTTTTAATCACGCCTTAATAGCACTATCAAACAGCGCGACTAATTTTTGGGCCTCTAAATCAACGTTGTGTTGTTGAGCAACTCTCTCGGCTCCTGTTTTCCCCATTTGTTCTAGCTTTTCTAAAGGTGCTTCCAATACCGCGCGCATCGCTACGGCTAATGCTTCTGCGGAACCGGGAGGAACTAGCCAACCGCAAACACCGGGTTCTACGAGCTCCGGGATGCCAGCAACATAAGTGCTAATTACGGGCCGATTGAGAGCGAGGGCTTCCATAATTACGACGGGCAAACCTTCAGCAAAACTCGGCAATACCATTGCCCGTGAAGCTAAAATCTCTTGCTGAACTCGATCGCCACTGGCCCACCCGGTAATTTCTATATGATTTTGCAGGCCGAGTTGCAGAATCTGCTTTTCAATATCCGATCGCAGCGGCCCGTCTCCTACGAGTACCAACTTAAACTCTAAGCCTTGAACTGCTAGCAAGTTAGCAGCTTCTAGCAATAACAAATGACCTTTTTGTTCGCTGAGCCGGCCAACGCAAGCTAAGCGCGGTGCTGCGGGTATGGGGACGTAGGGTGCAGCTAAAAATGCGGCATCTACGCCGCAGTGTATGACGTGAATTTTTGACCAAAAAGTGCGATCGCACCACCGAAAAAGCTGACTTTTACCGAAGGAACTAACTGCTGCTACAAAGGTCGATCGCTTAATTTTTTCGTCTAAAGAAAGAAGTGTGGGTTTATCAAATTCTTCAGGGCCGTGAACGGTGAAACTGTAAGTCGGGCCGCCAAGCACGCGGCACAGCATTGCAACTGTTGTGGAATTTGTCCCGAAGTGAGCGTGAACGTGTGCTGTACCCGATTCTGCAAACCAATTTAAAAGAATGCAAGCTTCTGCTAAATAAGCTAGATGCAGCAAAATCCCCCGTTCCGAGTGCCAGCCAACTTTGAACATTAACCGCACAGCTTCGATGAATCGAATGGGCCTAGTTGCGGCAACGCGAAGCAAACCCCACGCTAACCCCTTTACACCAACTCCTAAGATTACTTTAGTCAATTCTTGCTCTAGTTTGTCGGCCTCATCAACGAGTTCTGACTCGCACGATCGGATCGAAAAACGTGCGACTTTCATGCCGCAATTTTCAACCGCTAGGACTTCTCTGCGGACAAAGCTGTGGCTGACTTTGGGATATTGGTTGACTAAATAAGCGATGTTCATGAACGGGGAGAAAATTTTATGGTAAAACTTAGATTAGTTTAGCCTTTGGCCGCAGTACGTGGGCAACAAATTTAGCTGATTTGTTGAGCTTATTTGAGCAGGGGCGGAGGGCGATCGCTTTTGGTGGGAGGGGGGAAGTGACAGCGGGGCGATGTCTGTTCCGCCGAGAGGAAATCAATCCACACATTTTACATTTTTAATACAATAGTTAGGACTGTTTTTTAGGGAGTAGTCACAAACCCTTGATTTTCCCGCGAGCACATCGATCACCATCAAAGCCTTTTTTTAGGGTTCCCAATCAAAAACTGTCTGAAGTAGTTTCATATGCAAACCACTCCCAATCCGGTTTAACATCGTTCTGTTTACCTCAATAATTAGTAATTATTCAACCTGCAATTCCATCTAATTTCCTAGTGTCACCTAAATTTTTCCGAAAATCCCCAGCCCGAAAAATAATCGCCCAAATCCCCAAAAAACCAGCAACTCTCACAACTCTCACAACTCCCCCAACACTCACCACCAACGATTTTTCTGAGGCGACTTGCTCTGCATCTACCCAAGATGACAGCAAATAAGGTAAAGTAAACGGCACAAGAGTCTAGAACTCTCCAACAACCGCAAATCGGCAAACCCGCCCCTGACCAGCAAAACAGGTCGGTACAGGCGGCCTTAACCGCTAACCGTCAACCTCTAACAACCCAGAAAAATGCAAACCTACTACTACGTTTTAGCCAGCCAACGCTTTTTGCTAGAAGAAGAAGCCCTAGATGAAGTGTTTAAAGAAAGAACTCGCAACTACAACGAACAAGAAAAACAAATAGACTTCTGGTTGGTCAAACAGCCGGCTTTCCTAGAAGCACCGACAATGGCAGAAGTTAAAGCAAAATGCCCTCAGCCAGCCGCCGCTATTGTTTCTACCGATCCTGTCTTTATCACCTGGTTGAAACTGCGATTAGAATATGTACTGACAGGTGAATTTCAAGCACCGTCAGCAACTATTCCCGATGCCCTTGCATCCCTACAGACAGCATGAACAAAATAGCAAAATATCAGACGAAACAACTAACAATAATTAGGGGTAAATTGTACAAATTTATTTTGTCTCTTCCCCTATTTTCTGCTACTTCGATCGCCCTTTTGGTATTGACAATTTTATCGAGTTCTGTTAAAGCTCAGTCGGGCTGCCAACCGCCCCAGTCCGATGAATATCTACTGTTAATTGTCACCCCAACACCCGAACAGCAAGAAAGAGCAAAACGCTCTTTCCCTGGAAATACTAACAACACAGTTTGTCGGTACATTAATGACACGGTGACGCGAGTGGGTGGCTTTCGGGACTCGCAAATCGCCAGCGATTGGGTGAAATACATCGAAGATGTTGTCGGATTGCAAGCTTACGTAGTACGATCGCCCGCAGCGGCGCTACCCCAAAATTTGCCAGTCTACAACCCTCAGCCAGCACCAGGTTCTGAACCAATCACCAATCCTCCCAGTGGCAATCTTGCCTTCAATCCCCAACCCCTCGGCCCTGGTTATGCAGTGTTAGTAGATTACTTCAACCAACCGGAATTAGCCGCCCAAGTCAGGGAAGCATTAGGCGCGCAAGTAGGCTTAGCTTCCTACGGCCAGCGTCCCTTTTTATTCGTCGCTTATACAACGGATCAAAACGCCGCTACTGCCGCCGTAAAAACATTGAGCGATCGAGGTTTTTGGCCGATGTTAGTAGACAGCCGCCGAGTTACCTTAATTGCTCCCGCTGTTCGCTAAAAGATAACTTACCCCACGATTATTGGGAGCGTGAAATAACTACTACACCCAAAGTCCTAGCAGAGGGGGACTAATAACAATTATTGTTGTTGTTGTTTTTGGGATTCTAGCGGGCTGCTTCCTAGCTGACTTTCTGCCCGCTTTTTTGCTTCCATTGCCGCTCCGTAATCCGGTTTGTAGCGAATTGCTTTGTCATAGGAGGCGATCGCATCTTCGTATCTTTTTACCGCTACAAGTGCATTACCGCGACTGTACCAGGCTTCGGAGTAGTCTTGCTTGACATAAACGGCTTCGTTGTAAGACACTAGCGCATCTTCGTACCGATTCAAATTGTACTGAGCATTTCCTCTATTGTACCACGCCTGATATTCTTTCGGATTTAAATCTAAGGCTCTGTTATAACACTCAATTGCTTGTTCGTACTTGCGTAATTCGTGGTACGACCAACCTAAATTGTACCACGCTTGATAATAATCCGGTTTTAATTTAACAGCTTTTTCGTAAGCTTCTACTGCTTCTTCATATCGGCGCATTTTTAGCAAAGCGATGCCTTTACTGTACCAGGCTTGATAAAAATTTGGCTGAAACCGCACGGCTTTTTCGTAGGCTTCAAAAGCTTCTTTATTTTTGTTTAATTCTAGGAAAACATTGCCTAAGTTATACCAAGCTTCAAAATTATCGAATTTAATTTCAACTGCTTTTTGATAGGATTCTACGGCTCGATCGTACTGTTTTAATTTTTGGTAAGCTTGCCCCCGATTGTACCACGCACCGTACAAATTTGGCTGAAACTGTACCGCTTTTTCGTAGGAGGCGATCGCTTCTTCGTACCGCTGCGAATCTAACAGAGTATCGCCTCTGCCTTCCCAGGCGGCGGCATAATCGGGCTGGATTTTCAAAGCGTTATCAAAAGATGCGATCGCCTCTTGAGACTGTTGCAACTTCTCCAAAGCATAACCGCGTCCCGTCCAAGCTTCCAAGTATTCCGGTTTTAATTCTATGGCTTTATCATAAGCTGACTGCGATTCTTGGTATTTTTTCAATTCGTACAAAGTTTTGGCTTTTTCCTGCCAAACCTCCGCGTAGTCCGGCCTGAGAGTTATAGCTCGCTCGTAAGCTGCCAGAGCTTCTTCAAATCGGCTTAAATTGTAAAGAGTATTGCCTCGGTTGTACAAATCAGTTGCATTGGCAGAATTAAAAGTGTTTACACCATAAATAGATGCTATAATACTGATGCCAATTAAACTGGCGATCGACAATATTTTTAAATAGAGTTTTTTTCGGGATTTTACAGACTTATTCGCAGCAGCAACCGGAGGCAATACAGGAACTGTAGCGCTGCCAGAATTTTTTAATTGTTTAATAGCTTGCAGTGTTTCGCCGGCACTAGAATAACGTTGCCGAAAATCGTACTTTACCATCTTATCTAAAATCTTGGCAAATTCTGGACTGACTGATGTTTTGTCCTGCCAAATAATTTCCTCTGTATCGGGGTTTCTTGGCATTTGGTGGGGATTGATGCCCGTCAGGAACTGAATTGCGATCGCACCTGCGGCATAGATATCGCTGCTGAGTTTCGGGTTGCCGTGAGCTTGTTCGCTGGGCATATAACCGGGAGTACCGATGCTGACACTCAAGCTATTTTTGATCTGAGGATTGGTAATTTGAGTAGTAATTTCTTTGACTGCGCCGAAGTCAATTAAAACTAATTTTCCGTCTCTATCTCTGCGGAGGATATTGCGGGGATTGACATCGCGGTGAATCACATTTTGCTGGTGTACGAAATCTAAAATTTCCAGAAGTTCTTGCAATATACAAATAACTCGATCTTCCTGCATGACTCCCGCATTCCCAGGAGAAGCGGGCGTAATTTCTTGACTTAAATCGTGACCTTCTATAAATTCTTGAACGAGATAAAACTCTTGATTCTCTTCAAAAAAAGCAAAAAGTCGGGGAATGCGATCGTGATTTCCCAATTTGTACAAAACTTGTGCTTCGGTATCGAATAAACGTCTAGCTACCTGTAGAGTTTCCGGATCGGTTGCTTGAGGTTTAAGCTGCTTGACGACGCAGAGGTGATTGCCTGGTAGCTGCTTATCTTCAGCTAAATAAGTTTGAGCAAATCCGCCGCCTCCCAAGTGACGGATAATACTGTAGCGATTGCTGAGTGTGATTCCAAGCATGAGATTTACCTAATATTTCTTAGTCGGTGAACTACGCACCTTACTTTTTTTTAACTGGTAGGGTGCGTTATCAACTTATTGAGAATTATCTTCCAACCAATCACTCAACTCTTCCAAGTTTGAAAAACCCCAGAGGTCGTTTACTAAATCTTCTAATTGGTCGCTCGATAACTGCTGAATGCGCCTTTCTATATCGGGGTTTAGTTGACCTAAAAGGCGATTCAGCGAAAGCATGATTAACTCTATTTGTGCTTCTTTTCTGCCTTCTTGTCTGCCTTCTTCCCGACCTACAGCCACTGAACTTTCCTGATCTTGAGCAAAGAACTCTTGCTGCTGTAAGGTGTTCAATTCATCCAATGTCAAACTAACTTCGTTGGCAATTTCAAAAGCTTTCTGAATTTGCGGAACTGTAGCCATTGTTTGAGGTACTTCATCCAAAGTGCCAGTGGTTTTGATAAAGTAAATCCACTTGTCTGTAAGATTTTCTAGTTGATCTAATTCTTTCTTAAATTTGGGCAACTCTACAAATACTAACTCAATGTCATTCTGTAGATAATCAGACAAGCGAGTTCTTTCTTTGAAGACAAAATGCGAAATTACATCTTGATTCCCGCTAAACATTTCAAAATCTGTGATAGTCAAAGCAATCACAGGTCGCAATTGCTGGTATAATTCTCCCCTTGTTAGTTGCAGTGCATAAGTTTTTGCTGCATTGTACAAAACTCGCTTCCCAAATGCCTGCACCTTCAAAACTTGCATTTCGATAATCACAAATGTGCCATCGTTAAGTAGCGCTTTGACATCTAAGTAGCTGTTTTTTACTCCGGCTATTTGAGGGGAAAGATAAGGGTCAAGGATTTCTAAGCTTTCAATGATGGATCTGCCTTCATATAGTATGGCATTCAAGAAACTAATCAAAATGTCGTTACTCTGGGCCGAGCCAAATATTTTCTTGAATGCAAAATCAATTTTGGGATTGATAAATCTCATGTTATTTTTCTCCCTAAACATTGGTATGGTGCGCGCTGCACACCATACTTTAATTTTACTTTAAACGGCTTTCAAAATCTCGTCATCGACTGAAAAATCTATCTCGGCTTTGTCCCGTCCGGAAATTAGATAATCATTCTGGAATGAATCTTTTAGCCCAGAAATTAAGTCAAATTCAGGCTTCCAGTTAAGATCGGTGACAGCTTTATTCACTGAAGCGAAAAAGTGCTGCAATCTCATCGGAAAAGCTTTCTTTTTGCCGAAGTCAAATTGTTTCGGATCGTAATGTACAATCTTAATAGCATCAGGGGATTTGCCTGCCGCTTGAATGCAGGCGCGGGCTAAACCGTCAAAGGTGACAAATCGATCGCCCGAAACGTTGTAAATTTGCCCGATCGCCCTAGAGTTGCCCAAAACCGCCGCCATTGCTTTAGCCAAATCCTGACAGTGCCCCAACTGCGTGAAGTGCATTCCGTTACCGGGAATCGGAATCGGTCGATCGCGCACAATGCGATCGAAAAACCAAGCCTCTAAATCGTTATAATTTTGGGGACCGTAAATGTATGTCGGGCGAATCGAAGTCCAAGGCAAACCCGATGCGGCCAAGTAATTTTCGGTTTCGCATTTACCCAAATGCCGGCTTTTAGGATCGGTAGCGTCCCCTTCGATATGAGGCATTTGATCCGACTTCAAATAAACCCCCGCAGAGCTCATGTAAACAAAGTGCTGCACCCGCCCTTTAAATATTTCAGCTAAAGGCTTTGTATCGCTGAGTTCGCGGCCGTTGTTGTCAAAAACCGCGTCAAACTCCACCGTCGATAACTTTTCTTTTAGTTGTTCGACATTTGTGCGATCGCCCTGAATCTGTTTTACGCCCGCAACCGGTACAGGCTTGTGGCCCCGGTTAAACAGCACCACTTCATGTCCTTGTGCTGCTAAAATCTTAGTAAGATAAACCCCGATAAACCGAGTACCGCCCATCATTAAAATTCGCATTATTTTCGATGCTCCTTACAGTTAGTGTAAATATCTTACAATAAATTTATGCCCTAGGGCGTGTTTTATATCCCCGGAGATCCCCCTAAATCCCCCTTAAAAAGGGGGACTTTGACACTGATTATTTCACCTTTTTAAGGGGGCGGGGATTTTGAATCTCATGAGAAATCACTCAGACTAGATAATTCATCCGTGTATCCGTGTCCTCATCCGTGTAGTGCTTTCCTTCTCCAATACTTTCAATTTGCCTAAAATAGCCCTATGCAAGTTCCCCGCCTGCATCCAGAAACAATCGAAGAAGTCAAACAAAGAGCCGACATAGTAGACGTTATTTCCGGTCGCGTCGTTTTGCGGAAACGCGGGAAAGAATTCGTAGGTTTGTGTCCCTTTCACGACGAAAAATCTCCCAGCTTTACTGTCAGTCCCGGCAAACAAATGTATTATTGTTTCGGCTGCGGTGCAGGGGGCAATGCTTTTAAGTTTCTCATGGAATTGGAGAAACGCCCTTTCAGCGAAGTAGTATTAGAATTAGCTAAAAATTATCAAGTCCCCGTCAAAACAGTCGAACCAGAACACCGACAAGAATTGCAGCGGCAAATTTCCCTGCGGGAACAACTCTATGAAATTTCAGCACTAACAGCCAACTTTTACGAACACGCTTTGCGACAAACCCAAGGAGAAGAACCCTTAGCATATCTCAAATCAGAACGCCAGCTAAGCGAAGAAACTATCCAACAATTTCAATTAGGTTATGCACCCCAAGGTTGGGAAGCACTTTACAGTTATTTAGTAGAACAGAAAAACTATCCCGCGCAATTAGTAGAACAAGCTGGATTAATTGTACCCCGAAAAAATGGGGGCAGCGGTTATTACGATCGCTTCCGCAATCGCATTATGATTCCCATACGCGACACCCAAGGTAGAGTCATCGGTTTTGGCGGCAGAGCTCTCGGCGACGAACAGCCCAAATACCTCAATTCTCCCGAAACAGAACTCTTCGATAAAGGCAAAACATTATTCGCCTTAGATACGGCGAAAACAGCCATTAGCAAAGCCGATCGCGCAGTGGTCGTAGAGGGGTACTTTGATGCGATCGCACTTCAGGCAGCCGGCATCTCCAACGCCGTCGCTTCCCTCGGCACAGCCTTAAGTTTAAACCAAGTACGGCAGTTATTGCGCTACACGGACTCCAAACAAATTATCCTCAACTTCGACGCCGACAAAGCAGGAACTCAAGCAGCAGAACGCGCTATTGGAGAAATAGAAAAACTCGCTTATCAAGGAGAAGTGCAACTGCGGGTGCTCAACATTCCCGACGGCAAAGATGCCGACGAATACCTCAAAACCTACTCCCCAGAACAATATCGAGAATTGCTCGAAAATGCTCCGTTGTGGATCGACTGGCAACTGCAACAAATGCTCGTCAATCAAGATTTGAAGCAAGCCGATACTTCCCAGCAAGTCACAAAAAAAATAATTAATTTATTAACCAATATCAGTGACGACAATCAGCTAGCACATTACCTGCAAAAGTGCGCCGAAATTCTCAGTAAAGGAGATTTTAGACTCACCAAAATGATTGCTGAAAACTTGCTAAATCAAGTGGTCAGCGATTGGGCAAAGCGGCAGAGTCAAGACGAATCATTGACAATGCCCCTGTTAATTAGAAACAAGCTGAAGCCGACCAAACAATATAAAAAACAGCGTGCAAGCGGCGAAAACAAAAACTCAAAATCCAGCTTATCTGCCGTAGCCCGCAGTCTTTTAGAAGAAGCAGAAGCGCAATTATTGCAGATTTATTTGCACTGTCCCGAATACCGCCAAGATGTCAGAGAAGCAATAGAAGCTAGAGACGTGCAGTTTAGCCTTTCTCACCACAGATTTTTGTGGCACCAGATTGTGAATGCAGAAATATTGCACAAAATGTCTTTACAAGTAGCGCCTTCTGAGTTAATATTAAAATTGCAAGATAGCTTCATTGAATATCCCAACCAACTCAATCAAATCTCGCATTTATTTCACTTAAATGAGTTCTCAGAAAGAAATGTTTATCGCGCACCTCTAGTAATTAGATCAGCCCTCGCCTGTATCGAGCAAATTATCAGCATGAAGCGCCGCCGAATTGCCCTCAATATGTGGGAAAAAGCCAAGGCAGCTAGCAGTGGCGAAGAGGCTATAGAATATCACCAACTCTTCTGTGCCGAACAAGAATGGCTCAAGGAATTAGAGCGGCTGCGTCAAGTTAATTTTTACGATTTAACATCCGTGCCTTGGGGCTAATACCCTTTTAGATTTTAGATTGGAGATTGGAGATGACTCGTTCGATATAGGTTGGAAGCTTGCGTGCGGTTACATTTTTTAAAACTGATATAAAGAATAAAGTCCTTACTACAAAATGGTTGGTAGTAAGGACTTTATTCCTTTATTCAACGAGCCTTTTAATAATCGCAAAAAAGAGTTTCGCGAGTATCTCTACCCGTCACCGGATTAGTACCTTTTGCCACTTTACAAAGTTTTTCTATCATATCGTCTCGCAGCAGTGTCTCTGTAAAATCAGCACCGTCAATAATAGCTCCTTCCAGCCTGGTATTGTAAGCGAAAGCACCCTCAAGGATAGCATTAGTTAAATTCGCTTTCATCATGCGAGCTAAATCTAAAGTAGCGCCCGTGAAATTAGCGCCTTCTAAATTTGCTTCTTCCATATTGGCAGCAAAAAAGCTGACGCCCCGCAAATCTGCATTAGTAAAATTGCTGTTGCGAAGATTGGCTTTATTAAAACTGTCGTCAGTCAGAACTTGGCCAGTAAAATCAGCGCCGACTAGGATTTCTTTGTCGTGATCCAAAGCGAAAGCAGGTGCGGGATTAATGCCGATCGCCCCAGCGGCAATTACTGCTAAAATAACAAAACTCAGCAAGAAAGTATAAATATGTTGGCGAATTCGAGAAATCATCATACAAGTTCAAGCTAATGGGCAGTCGTGACAGTTCAGAATTGAATTCTACCAGAAAGCGCGTCAAGCGTAGCTATCCCGTAGGGAATGGCCCGTTAGCGACGGCTGACTCCAATTCCCCCCAATCCCCAAACTCTAGGGATATCGGCACATTGGGAGAAAACTTAGTCGCCGACTGGTTGCAGCAGCAAGGTTGGGAAATCCTGCACCGGCAGTGGCACTGTCGGTGGGGAGAGATTGACATCATCGCCCTCGGAAGAGATGAAGAAAGCGAAATCAACAGAGGTAACGAAAATTCCCCATTCCCCATTCCCCATTCCCAAACATTAGCATTTGTAGAGGTGAAAACTCGCCGCCGGGGAAATTGGGATGCTGGTGGAATGCTGGCTGTTACTACCACAAAACAAGCCAAACTTTGGCAGACAGCCGAAATATTTTTAAGCACTCACCCAGATTTAGCAAATAATTCTTGTCGCTTTGATGTCGCCTTAGTCAGGTGCGAACCTTCACAACAAAACACTAAGCAAATATTACCACCATTAACAGCAGCGAGTTCTCAATATGCCCTTGCAGGAAACTACCGATTCACCCTGCAAGAATACATTCGATCGGCTTTTAGCATTTAAAAATATATAATTAAAATTCAGAGGGTAAAATCTCAAACCAATGCCACTAGGTAATTTTTAATTGTTAACTTGCCTAGGCTGTGGCGCATTTCTCTATTGAGCTTTAACGGAGCTGAAAAAAGCGTTAAATCTTCTCCCGCTTTCCCCTTCTCTCCCTCTCCTGTTCTGTCATCACAGTTAATTTATATGCGTAGCAATCTAGGCCAGAGTTTCCGGGCAATATCCCAGACCCTTGACAAACTGCTGGCGAAACGCTTCAATTTCCTTACGGTCAGGGCTGCCGTGACAAACCACGGCCACCTGGTAGCGGCGCATCACGCTCAGCGGCGACTGTCCGGTTTCCAAACTCCAAAGCGCCATTTGCAAGCGAATTTCAGGATCGTAAGGAATCCCGAGTTCGTTCATAAAAGCCCGAAAATCCCCGTGCATTTCGGGAGTTAAATATTGGCTCATTTTCACCTTTACCACCCAGCCGTCAATTTGGTGAATAACAGTGATAAATTGCAAGGGAAGATGATGAGCCGTGCGTAGGTAATCCACGACTCTCAGAGTAAGGCTAGTATTGGCGATGTAGTAGAGGTATTCCATAACGATCCTTATGAGCAAAGCTGATGCTACACCTCTATCCTCGCGGGCTATACCCGCCACCACAAGGGGAAAAGCACCCGACTTTGCATGGGGGTTTTTACCCAATTTGTTACCCAGTTGACAGATCGATCGCACAGGAATTCACTTGATGACAGAGATGGACTGGTCTTTGGACGGCTACGACTACGAACTTCCGCCCTCGCGCATTGCCCAAAATCCCGTAGTGCCGAGGGACAGTTCTCGCTTACTGGCTGTAGATTCTCCCAGCAGCCACCAACACCGGATTTTTAGGGATTTACCCGATTTGCTGCAACCGGGCGACTTACTGGTACTGAACAACACCCGCGTGCTGCCAGCGAGGCTCTACGGGCACAAACCCAACGGCCCGGCTGTGGAGATATTGTTGATGGAAGAACGGCAACACAACTGTTGGCTGGCTTTGGTTAAACCGGGGAAACGCTTAAAGTTGGGAGCAAAAATTGAGTTTGATCCCATCGCCCCTGCCTGTGAGGACTCGACCACAGCTCCTTGCTCTTGCCTTCCCGATGCCACGATGCCCGATCGTCGTCGATTGACTGCAACAGTTATAGAGAGGGACGACGCAACAGGGGGACGGCTGCTGGAGTTTGACATCCCCACAGATGAGAATCTGGCGAAGTTTTTGGACGAATACGGCCACATACCCCTGCCGCCCTACATCGAAAATTCCCAAGCTTCAGCGGAACAGTACCAGACTGTTTATGCCGAGCGGCTTGGGGCGGTGGCTGCCCCCACAGCAGGCCTGCACTTCACCGAAGAATTGTTCAGCCGCTTGGAACAGCGGGGAATCGAAAAAACTTTTGTCACCCTGCACGTTGGAGTAGGGACGTTTCGCCCGGTGGAGGTGGCAGACGTTACGGCTCACAAAATGCACGGCGAATGGGTGGAAGTACCCCCCGTCACCGTTGAGAAAATCCGGGAAACTCAAGCCAGAGGCGGGCGGATCGTTGCCGTGGGTACAACAGCAGTGCGAGCTTTAGAGGGAGCCGCGGCCGCGAGTGGCGATTTTTCCTTGCAACCTTTTTGTGGCCCGACCCATTTGTTTATCTACCCTGGTTACAAGTGGCGGGTTGTAGAGGGGATGATTACCAATTTTCACTTGCCCCGCTCTACTTTGATGATGATGATAAGTGCGATGATTGGAAGGCCTCGGCTGTTGGATTTGTACCGAGAAGCGATCGAGCAACAGTACCGCTTTTATTCCTTTGGCGATGCCATGCTGATTTTACCAACAGCAAAAAAGGATTGATCGATCGGGCATCGGGTTCGCCCCATGCCCGGTATTCCGTTTCTATTCTTCCTCCTCTTCTTCATTGCCGGGATACACGAAGCTGTTGGAACGTCCAGTCAGAACAGATTTGCCCAGAGACAGAGCTTTCTGAGCTGCCACTACAGCTTTGCGCTTCCATGTGGCCTTACGCATATTCTTCTTGGATTTGGAGGTTTTCTTCTTAGGGACTGCCATGACGCTAAATACTTTCTGCTTGCTTATATAGACAAACAAACATTCTAGCCGATTTTGCCGGCAATGCTTACTCGAAAAACGGCAACAACTGCTCGGTCAGCAATATCAAGTAGTAGGGTGCGTCAGCGATTAGCTTCTGGAAAAATAGACAAAATCCCCTAGGCAACGCACCCGCAGCAGCTAAAGTTCGTGAAAGTGGTAGATCACGACGCCAGTTACGGCATCGTTCTCGATACTCACATAACCCGTTTTGAGCATTGCCGTGAAAGCCTCTTCCACTTCGGCAAAGGTAGCGCCGGTTGCCATCACCCCTTGGGTGACAGATAATCTTCCGTTCTTGGTATAAGCTGCCTTCAGGAGTTTAACCCCTAACTGGTCTGGAGTTTGCTTGGGGTATGTCGCGGCGATCGCCCCGCTGACTGGATATAGCGGTATACCTTCGGGAGATACGCCGAGTTTGCCCCTGAGACTGGCATTGCGTTCGTCCACCATGTTCGGCAGCAGCAGCAAGTCAAACAATTGCCCAAACCCAAACAAACCAAAGGTAAACAGCCACAGCAAACCCGTACCAATCTTGCCATTGTAGAGGCGGTGGAGTCCGAATGGGCCGAAAAAACAAGCTGCCCATAAAAGGTAACTAACACCTAAATTGCTCATTTTCTGACCGTCCTGCCTGGTTATTCTAAGAATTGGAGTCCCTCTATACATTGTGTACTTTCTGTCTGGTGTTTAAACAGGTTGACATGGGAATTTATTTGTGTGGTAGCCTAATAAACTGACAAAAGGCAGAATTTGGTTTCCCAATACCTTGTCTGGAAGCCCATGAGTAATTTTGCGTAGCAATTCTTAACGCCAGTAACATATTTGCGCGGGCGAGAGCTTGGTAAACTGGAGGGCGTGGAAATTACAGCAGCTTAGACCGGGATTCCACACGGAGCGCCAAACCAAGCGCGCCGCCAGCGCTGGCCGGAAATACACGAGCGCGATCGCCCGCAGTACCCGACAATTGAAACAAGCGAGTAGTTATAAGCAGAAATCCAATAAAAATATGGTAGATTCCCTCAAAAAACCCACTTTTGAAGAACTGCGGCCGGGAGTGAAAGCCCCAGCCAAAGAAACTATTCTCACGCCGAGATTTTACACAACCGACTTTGACGAGATGGCCAAAATGGACATCTCGGTAAATGAAGCCGAACTAGAAGCAATTATCCAAGAGTTCCGCGTTGACTACAACAAAAACCACTTCGTGCGGGATGAGGAGTTCGCTCAATCTTGGGATCACATTGACGGCGAAAAACGCCAGTTGTTCATTGAGTTTCTAGAACGTTCATGCACCGCTGAGTTTTCTGGGTTCTTGCTTTACAAAGAATTGGGACGCAGGCTCAAAGACAAAAATCCAGTGCTCGCCGAGGGTTTCAACCTGATGTCGCGGGACGAAGCGCGGCACGCCGGTTTCCTCAACAAAGCTCTCTCGGACTTTAATTTGTCCCTGGATTTGGGTTTCTTGACAAAGAGCCGCAGTTACACATTCTTTAAGCCGAAGTTTATTTTCTACGCGACTTACTTGTCGGAAAAGATCGGTTATTGGCGCTACATCACGATTTATCAGCACTTAAAAGCGCATCCTGAAGACCAGATTTATCCGATTTTCCGATTCTTTGAAAATTGGTGCCAGGATGAAAACCGCCACGGAGATTTCTTCGATGCGGTGATGAGAGCTCAGCCTCAGATGTTGAACGATTGGCGCGCTAAGCTTTGGTGCCGTTTCTTCTTGCTGTCAGTGTTCGCGACAATGTATCTCAATGATATCCAACGCGCCGGTTTTTATCGATCGCTCGGTCTCGATGCTCGCGAATACGACATCGAAGTGATTAAAAAGACCAACGAAACAGCAGGCCGCGTATTCCCCGTCATGCTGGACGTGAACAACCCAGAGTTTTACGAACGCCTGGATATTTGCCTCAAGAACAATCAGAAGTTGACCGCAATTGTTGCTTCTGAAACTCCGAAATTCTTGCAATTCTTCCAAAAATTGCCTTTGTATCTGTCGAACGGCTGGCAATTAGTGAAGCTGTACTTCATGAAAACAATTGAATCACCTTCAGTACAGGGCGCTGTGCGTTAAGTTTTGATTTTTCATCCTCTGTGACGGCGGTTCTGCGACAAGCGGAGCCGCTTTTTTTTGGTATCCTGATTCACCGCAAAAACTTCTCGCCCCACTTACACTCGCCCACAATGAGAATTGATGCTGGTTTTTCCTAAAATTTATCGCCATTCCCCCTGAAGGTTAAAAGCCGCCCAATAATAAGGAGAACGCCACTCTTCCTGCTTCCACATTTCCAGTTGCGCCGCCCTCAATGCCGCCGCTGGTGTTAACCCTTTTTGCAGCATTCCCTGATAGAAACTCGACATTAACGTAGCTGTTCCTTCATCATCCACATTCCATAAACTCACCACCACTCGCTGAGCCCCTGCATACATAAATCCCCGTGTCAATCCTACCATCCCCTCGCCTTGAATGTTCTGCCCTAATCCGGTTTGACAGGCACTTAACACTACTAAATCTGCTGCTAACTTCAGATTGAAAATATCAGTAAGTCGCAGGAATCCGTTTAAAGGGTTGCCCTTTTCATCTACCAGCGACATGACGATTCCCGATAGTTCCGGGTTAGTGCTATTTGCTAAACCGTGAGTGGCAAAATGAATGATTTTATATTGGCTTAAATTCTGACTGGTTGCTGCGGCGCGGCTGGCTGCAAAATCCAAAGATTCGGTGCTAGAATTAGCTGGTACTAACGCTTGAATGATTTGAGCTTCTTGGCGAGTGAATTTTAAACGGCTCAAGTGTATGTTATTGTCGCGGCTAGAGCGGCTTAAACCGAGATTTACTGATTCTATTGCTTGGGGATTGGCGCTATTAGACTGGGTTATGACTCGTTCATCATCAGCGCTAAAAACTGGATCGGCGAGCATTGCTAAAGTCCGAGTTGGGGGTTGTCTGTCATTGTAGTTTTGTCTTAAGATTCCCAAGGTGGAAGCGGAAGGCAGCAGCACAATTTCACGGTCTACAATTAAAGGCGGATTCCGATTTTTACCGGGTGTTTCGGGGAGCGAGAGGGCCGCAAAGGGAAGGTAATTGAGAATGCCATCGCCAACAATCAGCAGGCGTTTTTGAGCGAGTTGTGCTGCTGCGGGCTGTAAAATAATTTGACTGAGCGTGTTGTTAGCTTCAGCAACTCGATCGGGAATGTTTCGGTAGCGCGGGTTAGTCACAGAATCACGGAAATTGCGGGCGGCTTTTTCGATGTCAACCTGTTTGGGCAATTCATAACTGGTGATACTGGTTTTAGTCACAGCCCACAGATAGCTGCGTTCTTTCCCTAGAGAATACTGGAGTAAAATTGTATTCTCATCGAGGATTTGTTGTTGAATCTGGGCCAGGGTTAAAGGTTGCGGTTGGGTGAGGGCAGCGTACCGGGGACTGGTGGAGCGGATTTGGGCTTGAAGGTCCTGATATTGTGCTAGTAAAGTTTGCCGTTTTTGGTCTAATTCTACTTTTTCTGCCGGGGTATGATTGGGGCGGCTTATAGTTTCGATACGGCGTGTTTCTAAGGCATCGAGTTGCTGTTGTAAATTGCGTTCTTGCTGTAACAATTCCGGGGCGACACCTTGGCGAATATCGGCGTTTGCTTCTTGAAGAAGTTCCAATAAAGTGCGGGCGCGGGAGCGTTCGCTAGCTTGAAAGGCTTTAGTATCATAACCAGAATTGGGTTGCGTTTTGTGCAGTTGCATTAACAGGTCAATGTAGAACTGGTAATAGTCCTGCACGGTGGCAAAGTATGATATGCGGAGCTCGTGGTTGGTAATTTTGGTGCGGAGGTTTTCGATGATTTTGATGGAGGTTTCAATGTCAGTGAGGGCTGCGATTAAATTGCCTCGATCGCCTTTGATATTAGCCATATTGTAGAGGGTGAGAGCTTCCCCAGGACGATCGCCCACAGCGCGAAACAGCGGCAGGGCTTGGTTGAAATATTCTTCTGCTTCCTGCTGTTTTCCCAATTCTGAGTAAGTAGTACCTGTATTGTTGAGGGTGAGGGCTTGTCCACGCCGATCGCCCGCTTTTTGTCTCAAATCGAGGGCTTGTTTGTAGTAGTCGAGGGCTGTTTGTTTTTCTCCCAAATCTGAATAGACTAAGCCAATATTGGTGAGGGTAGTTGCTTCCTTAGCCCGATCGCCCACAGCCCGGAATAAGGGAAGGGCTTGGTTGAAATACTCTTTTGCTTTCTGTTTTTCTCCCAAATCGCTGTAGGCTAAGCCGATGTTGTTGAGTGTGGTGGCTTCCGCAGTGCGATCGCCCAAAGATGTGTCGCTGTTTGCGGGTATGTTCGAGATGTTGCTGAGGTTGATACTTGCTTCAGGGCGATCGCCCATTTCCCGAATTAGGGAAAGGACTTGGTTATAGTAGTCGATGGCTTGCTGTTTCTCTCCCAAAGCATAGTAGACGGCGCCGATGTTGTTGAGGATGACGGCTTGTTTAGGGCGATCGGCTAAAGTCCGATTCCAAAAAAGGGCTTGCTTGTAGTAGTTCAGGGCTTGCTGTCTGTCTCCTAATCTATTAGTAATGAAGCCCATTTGATGCAGCGTGTAAGCTTCCTTCTCCCGATTTCTAAGCATTTGATAAAGCGAACGCGCTGCATCAAACTTTTGCAAGGCTTCCTGGTAAGATTCTGCTGTTTCTTGAGCGAATAGTCGCCTAGCTTCCTGAACCAATCGCTCGGCTTCATCTGTTTTTTGATTTAATCGTTGTTTGTTTTTCTGAATTAATCGATCGGCTTCCCCATCCGGGATTTGATTTCTACTGAGATCGAGGGTTGTCAGATTTACCAATCCCGCTAAAGGTTTGGCATCTGCGATTTGATTTCTACTGAGGTCTAGGGCGGTCAGATTTGTCAATGCCGCTAAAGGTTTGACATCTGCGATTTGATTTGATGCGAGAAAAAGCAGTATCAGATTTGTCAATGCCGCTAAAGGTTTGACATCTGCGATTTTATTCCCACTCAAATAAAGAAAATTTAACTCAGTCATTCTCGATAAAGGTGTCACATCTACAATTTGATTAGATGCGAGGGACAGCCCTGTTATATTAGTCAATCCAGCTAAAGGTTTGACATCTACGATTTGATTGGCTTCGAGGAAAAGCTCTGTCAGATTAGTCAGTCC
Organism: Microcoleus sp. Pol14D4; assembly: GCF_036701245.1. NCBI lineage: Bacteria > Bacillati > Cyanobacteriota > Cyanophyceae > Oscillatoriales > Microcoleaceae > Microcoleus > Microcoleus sp. Pol14D4. The sequence continues at coordinate 33,501 of NZ_JAUBQM010000005.1, read as the reverse complement.
CGATAATGGTTTCACGTCTGAGATTTGATTGAAATTGAGGACGATAAATCTCAGATTAGTCAGTCTCGATAAGGGTTGCACATCTGTTATTTGATTTAAACTGAGGTTGAGCTTTCTCAGATTTGTGAATTTTGATAATGGTTTGATATCGACTATTTGATTGCGAATCAGGGAAAGTTCTGTGAGATTAGTCAGGGTTTTTTGAGCGCGATCGCACTCTTGTGTTTTTGCTTTTAATAGCAACACCTCCACCGTATGTCTGGTTTCAGGGGGCAAATTCTCTTTGTTGGTACAGAAATCAGCAAAACTTTCAAATGTCTTGGGATTTGGGGCGGCGGCAGAGCTCATCAGGATAGTCGCACCTACAGCTAAGCCCCAACGCCCCCAAATCGAAAGTATGGGATTCATAAGCACTCGCTCAAAAAAGACATGATTAGCTGCTATCATAATCTATCGCACCTTGTGATTCGCGCTTTTCCTTCCTGCTTGCCAATTAGATCGGGAGCATTTGGTGAAACAATAGTCGCTACTGCTTCTCGCTGCACTCTCCAAGCATTATTAGAAGCCGGCTTTAAGAAACCGGGTGTTTCCAAAAAACCCGGTTCCTCCTAAAAAATGCGGTTTCTGCACAAGTCCTATTTTACGTTACTCTCAACTCAGGAATTTTAAATTAGCGATCGCCCTCAAATTTAGTATTTATTATTTGCTGCTGTTTTATGAAAATCAAGAAAAAACAATTTAATAAATCGAATGTTATTTTTTCCCTAGCAATGCTCGGTGTGTTCCTCCTATCCTTAACTCTCCGCTTTTGGGAACTAGAGCGATTTAACACTTTAGTATTTGACGAGGTTTATTACGCTAAATTTGCCAACGATTATCTCACAAAAACTCCCTTTTTCAATGCTCACCCGCCTTTGAGCCAGTACATAATTGCGATCGGCATTTGGATCGGCACTCATCTTCCCTTCGGCAAAACAGCCGTCAACAGTATGGCAGGTTCCCTGCTTTCCCCTTGGGATTACCGCTGGCTGAATGCTCTCACGGGTTCCTTTATTCCGCTAGTTGTGGGAGGGCTAGCTTATCAGCTAGTTCGGCGCCGCACCTTTGCTTTTATTGCTGCTTTATTTATCGCCTGCGACGGTCTGTTTTTAGTTGAGTCTCGCTACGCGCTGAACAACATTTATCTAGTTTTGTTAGGAATTTTAGGTCAGTTATTTATTTTAAAATCCGTAGAAGCCGAAGGCAAAAAGCGCTGGCTTTGGCTGGTACTCGCCGGAATAGGTTTCGGCGCATCTGCTGCTATCAAATGGAACGGATTATGGTTTCTTTTCGGTACTTATCTAATTTTAATCTGTGCTTGGGCAGTTCGTTTTATCCAGGGTAACAGAGGAAATGAAGAACAAAGCCGCGAGGTAGATTCACCTCTAATTCCTGCCGAAAGCCCAGTACAAAAACTGACTAAACTCAATTTTATAGAACTCTGCTTGAGTCTAGCTATTATTCCTATTCTAGTTTACAGCATCTCTTGGATTCCTCACCTGCACTTTAATCCAACTCCCAACTTCTGGCAGATGCAAACGGAAATTTTGACTTATCACCAGCGGATTAAAAGCGGCCCAGATGTACATCCTTACTGTTCCACGTGGTACAGTTGGCCGTTGATGCTGCGCCCGATAGTTTACTTCTTCAAAAAAGCTAGCAACAATGCCCAACCAGATCCGGTTTTGCCACCTTTACCTGAAGGTGCAACTGAGGTAATTTTTGACGTTCACGCAATGGGAAATCCATTGCTTTGGTGGCTGTCAACCTTAGCTTTACTGCTAGTAATAGGAGTTTTAGTTCACCGGATTTCCGTGTGGGTGAAAACGCGTCGCGAGTCTTCTGTGGAACTAATCGAACAGCAGCGGCCGATTTTGTTTCCGCCGACTGCTGAAATGTGGCTGGGGTTATATTTAATAGTTAATTGGGCCGCTAATTTGCTGCCTTGGGTGAAGGTGACTCGCTGCATATTTTTGTACCATTATATGGGCTGTTCTGTGTTTTCAGCTTTAGCACTTGCGTGGTGGGTTGACAGGTGGCTGCACAGCCCTCAAACTCGACTCCGAGGGATGGGGGTAACAATTATTTTTCTGGTTTTGGGTGCTTTTATTTTCTGGATGCCTATCTATTTGGGACTGCCTTTGTCGCAAATGGAATGGAATCTTCGGATGTGGCTGCCGTCTTGGGTTTAAGTTAGAAATAATTCTTTTATTAACGGGCAAGATGCCCGTTCCACAAGAAAATAAAGTTTTGTGGAACAGGCATCTTGCCTGTTCCTAACCAAGGTGAAAGATGTAAGTTATAACATTTATGACAAAGGTGAGTTTGCAAAAGCGAGCATTATTTTTGATAGAGTGCTCGATAAACTGGTTCGCCCCGTTTCAGGGTAGCAATTTCTCTTTCAGTAGGAACAGGTAGGGGATTTTCGGCTAGCCAGTTGTAGCCGTTTTGACGTTTAAAACTGGGGTGAGATGAAAAGCGATCGCACATTTCCCTTTCTACTTCCTCAATATCTGACTGAATAAACACTTCGCCGCCAATTGCCATATAAGTTGCCAATTCGTTGACTAATTCCTGCTGCACCACCCGGCGTTTGTGGTGCTTTTTCTTGAACCACGGATCGGGAAATTGAATGCTAACTCGCTGCAAAATACCTGCGGGTAAAGTTTCTAAAATTGGTTTCAGGGAACTATTCGCATTGCAAAACAAATAGTGCAAATTTGTCAAGCCTTTTTCGTCCCGCCAAAGATTCGCCTCCTCTACCAGAGGTTCCCGAATTTCTAATCCTAGAAAATTCCAGTCTGTTTGGATTTGCGCCATGTGCCACAAAAACCGTCCTCTGCCGCAGCCGATATCTAAATGCAGCGGTAAATTTAAGTCAGCATAAATTTTTGTCCAATCCGGGGGACTTGCAGATGCTTGATATCTAATTGATAGGGGATTGACGTGTTCCCGCACTCTTACTCTTGCCAACTTTGCTCTCTCCTGAATGTATTTTTTAACCGCTAATGAAGGCAGATTAACGTGGATTAACGCAGATAAATATTGATTTTTGCGAGGTTGTTCAATACTTTTTAATTAATGAGCAATCTTAAATTGCAGAAGGACAATTTTTAATTGCTCATTATTGCATTAGGCTTCTGGTTCAATGCCTGCTGCTCTTAATTGCGCGGCTAGTCGATCGGCCCGCTGCCTTTCCCTTTCTAGCATCTCTGCTCCCCACAATAACATCTGTCCGCTCTCATCCCACCAGCGCAACCAATATCCGGTTCTTTCGGCCTTTGTTCCCTGCCAAACCCCCAAAAATAACCCAACTCCTGCAATCCAATAACGGCCGTTTAAATCTGGTGGTTGTACTTCATACTTTCCTGATGAATCCAACTGGTAGACTTCTAACACTCCGGCGGCTGGCTCAAAAAGTGCATAGACGGGCACTCGCAATACTTGTTCGTAAAAAAACCATTTGCCGGGGGGATAAGTTTGTTTACTAGAATATTCATCGTTGGGACTAGCTGACAAAAATTCCATGACGATCGCCGGAATGTCTCCTTCTAAATTGGGAGTGTAACTGCGGCGAATTTCTTGATTTTCCAGCGGCTGTACGTTGCGGGCATAAAACCAATCTGGAGCTTTAATAACTAGCTTGCCGTTTAATGTAGCGCAAATTCCCATATTTGGGGCAACTAATATTCCTGTTACAATTAGCCCTGCGATTTCTAAGATTTCTCGCAAGGCAGCAGCGAGCAAGGGCTGGTCGATATTTTCCACAGGTTCCTCATCTAAAATGAAGTCGTCGGGCAATTTTTCCCAGGTAATTTTTAAGTCTGCTGTACTGACTGTCATTGTATTTCACCTCTGAATGAGATTACTGGAGCGCGGCTCGCAATACTTCGCGATGAAAGAGCGATCGCCCTACTATAAATTTTATCCTGTCTGGCGATAAGGCGTCGCCGTTAGCATAGTGTTCTATCCAGGTTTTGCTGATTAAATAAGGATCGTCTGGCAATTCTGATAATAAGTATCCCGGCATTTCTAGCTCTTCCATTAACTGGCTGACTTTGGGATCGTAGCTGAGGGCAAAACAGCGGCATTCTTCGGATGCTGCCATAATTAAACTGTGGTAGCGCATCCCGATCGCCATTTCGACTCCCCGGAACACTCCTTTCAATTTTCTAGGGTCGTCTAAACTGAGGATGCGACTCCTTTTCGGCAGGGATTCGTGCAAATGTTGAGCAATCTCTAAGTCGTGAGACGCTTGAAAAGGCAGCAGCAAAATTAAGGTGCGAGTTGCTTTTTGAAAGTCAACTAAAGCTTGAGTTAAAATTGACAAACGCGCGGGAGTTAGTGTAGAATGAGAACGCAAACAAACAGCCACTCTGGGCGCCGGTAAATCCCACAAACCCGACACGGGGGAATTCTCCAAAGCCCACACGGGATCGGGTGCTAAAGTAAAGGGAATTTGCCAATCTGCAAGTAAAGTAGCTGAACCTTTATCCCTCACGCTGACGGCGGTGCATCCAGCAAAACAGCGCTGAGATAACTTGCGAGTGATGTCGCGCTTCAAAGGCCCAATTCCCTGGGCCCAGGCAACAGTTTTTAAGCCCATCCGCTGCGCTAATCCCATCAAACCCCCATAATAGAAAGGACTCGCTATGCTAGTAGCATCTTGGATTAAACTACCGCCGCCCCAAATTAGCGCGTCAGAGGTGCGGAGTGCTTCGAGAACTTGGAACGCATTCATGCGATCGCGCGCAGCTACCCCGTACCGCTGATTTGTCTCGACAGGATTGCCAGACAGGACGATCGGGGTCACGCCATCTGGTAACATTTGCAGTAGCGATGCCAACAGCGCCTCGTCGCCGCCGTTGCCTTTACCGTAATAGCCGCACAAAATTGCTCGCATTTCTACTCTTTTGTTTGTTTGTGATGGGGAATCTAACTATTTTAGATTTTAGATTTTAGATTTTAGATTTTTTTGAGATTTGAGATTTGATCCTACTACCAAAAAAATGCTACTGTCACCAATCTTCAAGGCTTTACGTCATCAGTCAGCTCAAATCGCAAATCTAATAAAATCTCAAAGCGCTAATCTAAAATTGTATGACGCATCATACTTTATATGACAGTTGCGTAAGTCCCGATCGATAAATCTTTCATCTTCGTTCACAATACAAAAAATGCACGCTTTGTCAATTCCCACCTGGATTATTCACGTCTCTAGCGTCGTCGAGTGGATTGCCGCAATCTGGTTAATTTGGACTTACGGCGAAGTCACTCAAAACCGAGCCTGGTGGGCCCTTTCCGCCGCAATGCTGCCCGCTCTCGTCAGCGCTATGTGTGCCTGTACATGGCACTATTTTGACAACTCTCCCGCCCTAGAATGGATAGTTACCCTCCAAGCGGCGATGACTCTCATTGGCAATTTTACTCTGTGGGCGGCGGCTTGGTGGATTTGGCGATCGGTTCAGCCAGCAGAGAAAATTAAAGATTAAAAAAAGGAGAAACGAAGTGAAAAATAGCACTGTTTGGGTAAAATTTGTCGCAAGTTTGCTGTTGTTGACAGCCGGATTTTTGCTCCCCAGCAAAGCCAGCAACATTCCCGTACAAGTCGCCCAACAGCCTAACTGCAAAAATCCTCAAACCACGCTAGAGATGAATGTCTGTTCCAGTCAAGAGTTTGAGGCTGCAGAAAAAAAGCTCAATCAAGTCTATAAGCAACTGCAAGCAAAAATCAGCAGTAGACAAAAGCAGAGATTGACTGCGGCACAGCGTACTTGGATAAAATTTCGAGATGAAAATTGTGATTATGCAAAAGGGCAGTTTGAAGGTGGTAGTTTGGCTGCTTCTACCTACGGTTATTGCAGGGCAAGAGTGACGCAAGAACGGATTAAAGATTTGGAAGGTTATTTGAAACAAGCAAATTTGTAAAAGTTCGATCGCGAGGGAGAATAATTTACCCATTCGATCATCAATACCGCGACAACCTCATCTTTTGCACTTCTAGAAGCCCCAGCACAAACCAGCTCAAGAGTGATATAAAGCTTTGTTTTTTATTTTACCCTTTGACACGCCAATGGTGTAAAATCTAAATTCTCAAATCTTATATTTTAAATCCCTATGTCCTTCGTTGGTTTGCACATTCACAGCGATTATAGCTTACTAGATGGGGCTTCTCAGCTACAACAGCTCGCAGAACGGGCGGTGGAATTGGGGATGCCCGCGATCGCCCTTACAGACCACGGGGTGATGTACGGGGCGATCGAACTAATCAAAGTTTGCCGAAATAAAAATATCAAGCCGATTATTGGCAACGAAATGTATGTCGTCAACGGCGACATTGAAGTAAAAGTTCGAGGTAGAAGAAAATACCATCAAGTTGTTTTAGCTAAAAATACCCAAGGTTATAAAAACCTCGTCAAACTAACCACAATTTCCCACTTAAAGGGAATGCCTGAAAGAGGTATTTTTGCCCGCCCTTGCATTAACAAGGAACTGCTAAAACAATACTCCGAAGGTTTAATTGTCACCAGTGCTTGTTTGGGCGGCGAAGTTCCCCAAATGATTCTGCAAAACAAGCTAGATACTGCCCGCGAAGTAGCCAGATGGTATAAAGAAGTATTTGGAGAAGATTACTATTTAGAAATTCAAGACCACGGTTCCCCGGAAGATCGGATTGTTAATGTTGAACTCGTTAAAATTGCCCGCGAACTCAACATTAAAATAATTGCCACCAATGATTCTCACTATATTTCCTGCAACGACGTAGAAGCACACGATGCTTTGCTGTGCATTAACACCAACAAACTGATTGAAGAAGACAAGCGGATGCGCTACAGCGGTACTGAATATCTTAAGTCCGCAGACGAGATGGCGCAACTGTTTCGAGACCATTTGGATGATGAAACAATCAAAGAGGCGATCGACACCACTTTAGAAGTAGCAAATAAAGTATCGAGATACGAGCTGACAGGAGAAGCTCGGATTCCCACAATCCCAATTCCTCCAGAACATACAGCCGATACTTATGTAGAAGAAATATCATGGCTGGGACTCTTAGAACGCCTCAAAGCCCGCACCAGAAATGAAATCCCTCCCGTCTACAAACAAAGGCTAGAATACGAGCTGAAAATGCTTCAGCAGATGGGCTTTTCAGAATACTTTTTAGTAGTTTGGGACTACATAAAATATGCTAGAGATAACAATATCCCCGTAGGTCCAGGACGCGGTTCTGCAGCAGGTTCTCTAGTTGCTTACGTCCTCAAAATTACCAATATAGACCCCGTACACCACGGACTACTATTCGAGCGATTTCTCAATCCCGAACGCAAATCTATGCCAGATATTGATAGCGATTTCTGCATAGAAAGGCGAGATGACATGATTAAATACGTTACTGAAAAATATGGTAGCGACCGCGTAGCGCAAATTATTACTTTCAACAGAATGACATCAAAAGCTGTTTTGAAAGATGTTGCCAGAGTGTTAGGTATTCCCTACAAAAAAGCAGACGAAATGGCAAAATTAATTCCCGTGTCTCGGGGAAAACCGGAAAAACTTAAAGTGATGATTTCCGATGACACACCTGCACAGGAATTTAAAGAAAACTATGAAAAGACTATTTGCATTAATGAAGAAACAGGGACAGAAGTCCCAGTTCGTCAGTGGATTGACATGGCAATTCGCATTGAAGGAACCAACAAAACCTATGGCGTTCACGCGGCAGGTGTAGTAATTTCTTCAGAGCCGTTGGATGAAATTGTACCGCTGCAAAAGAATAATGAGGGTGCTGTAATTACCCAATATTTCATGGAAGATTTGGAATTTTTGGGGCTGCTGAAAATGGACTTTTTGGGATTAAAAAATTTAACAACGCTCCAGAAAACAGTTGATTATATTAAGCAAACCCAAAATCAAATTGTCGATCCAGAAATGCTACCTTCTGATATAGAACGCAGAGCTCAAGAGGCTTTTGCCAGAATCAAAAAGTTACCAAATGATGTAGATAAAACTTATAGACTTTTAGAAAGAGGAGATTTAGAAGGTATTTTTCAGTTAGAATCCTCGGGAATGCTGGATGTAGTGAAAAAACTCAAACCTTCTTGTCTGGATGATATTTCTTCTATTTTGGCACTTTACCGACCTGGCCCGCTGGATGCAGGTTTGATTCCTCAGTTTATTGACTGCAAGCACGGTAAAACAGTTGAGTACGATCATCCGCTATTAGAACCGATTTTAAAAGAGACTTACGGAACGCTTTGCTTTCAAGAGCAAATTATGCGGATGGCTCAAGATTTGGCGGGCTATTCTTTGGGTCAAGCTGACTTGCTGCGGCGCGCAATGGGCAAGAAGAAAGCTGATGAAATGCAGAAGCAAAAAGAAACGTTTATCGACGGGGCAACTAAGAATGGAGTCAGTCAAAGAATTGCTGATAAACTGTTCGCGCAGATGCTGCAATTTGCGGAATACTGTTTTAATAAATCCCATTCAATGGCCTATGCGTATATCACGTATCAGACGGCATATTTAAAGGCGAATTATCCTCTAGAATACATGGCTGCACTTCTGACTGCTAACAGGGGCGATCAGGATAAAGTACAGAAATATATTGCCAATTGTCTCAAGCTGGGTATTGAGGTTGAGCCGCCAGATGTTAATAGCTCTGAACTTACTTTTACACCGCTGCCCAAACAGATGACTGGAGGCGCAAAAGATAAAATTTTGTTTGGAATTTCTGCTGTTAAAAATGTGGGAGAAGCGGCAATTGAAAATATTTTGGCGGCGCGGCAAGAAGGGGGTAAGTTTAAATCGCTGGCTGATTTGTGCGATCGCGTAAATCTCCATTCTGTCAACCGCCGCGCTTTGGAAGCTTTAATTCAATGCGGAGCTTTTGATAAAATTGAGCCGAACCGCAATCAATTAGTAAACGACCTCGAAGGGGTGATGAAATGGGCGCAAGACCGCAAGAAAGATAGAGAAAGCGGCCAAGGTAATCTGTTTGACTTGTTGGGTACGAGCTTCGGAAAGTCTGCAAGTACCTATGATTCTGCCCCCAAATCAAAGACTGTAAAAGATTTTGATACACAGAAAAAGTTGCAGTTAGAAAAAGAATTGCTCGGCTTTTATGTATCGGAACATCCCTTGAAAATTCTGCTCCAAGTCAATCAAGACCCAGATGTCCTGACTCTCGAACAGCTAATAGATAAAAAAGGAAAAGTATCAGTTATTGTCATGCTCAGCGCTATCAAACCTGTGGTGACAAAGAAAGGCGAGCAGATGGCAATTTTGCAATTAGAAGATTTGACACATCAAATCAAAGCTGTGGTTTTTCCCAAGACTTACGAACAAGTGAAACCGCATATTATAGAGAATGCTGTCTTGCTGATTAGCGGAAAAATCGAGAAAGATGGCGAGGAAATTCAAATAATTGTAGACACTGCCAAGCCAGTAGAAACAGTAGAGGTTGCAGAGGAAATCGAGAGGGTTCAACCGGAAACACAAAACTCTTGGGCGACGGAACCGAAAACACAAAACTCTTGGGGGGCGCCACCGGAAACACAAAATTCTTGGGCGGCGGAACCAGTCAACGTTGTACGATCGACAAAACCTGTGGAAGTTTTAGAAATGGTGATTGTCAAGTTTACACCGCAGCAAGTACAAGACGGCGAAAAACTCAATGACCTCAAAGCCCTTTTGGAAGAACTTTCCTATGGGGGAGAAGATGCTAGCGTTTCTGTGGGGGGAATTGTTGTCGGTGAATATTCCTGTCAACCCTTTCGCATTAACCGTCAATTGTGGGTGCAAGATGGCGAGGGAACTGTTAGCCGTCTCAAGTCGGCTAAATTTGACGCTTGGGTTTTTCCTCTAGACAATCGCGGGGATGCTGCGGTATTTCGAGAAATGCGATCGCAACTTAATGTACATTCTTGGGCCAGTCGTTTACTTGATACTGACACCGATCGCCTTCACAAGTATGTCACTTATCTCGCCCAACTAAACAGACGCGCGCCAAATTAACACTTCGCCGCCATCTCCACCGGTGACTAAAGTTTGACCCTCAGGACTAAAAGCCACCGGATTGCACCCAGCCAGACTGCACAAACATTCTCCTGTTTCCAGGTTCCAGAGTTTAACCGTACCGTCTCGACTGCCGCTAGCCATAGTTTCGCGATCCGGACTAATCGCCACCGAAATCACCGCATCAGAATGCCCCCTCAAAGTATTAATCAATTCCCCTGTATCGGCATTCCACAATTTAACAGTAGCGTCGGCACTTCCACTGACAATCATTTTGCCGTCTTGACTAAATGCGATCGCATAAACCCAATCTGAATGACCGACAAAAGTCCGTACACTCTCCCCAATACCTACAAGCCACATCTTGATAGTTGTGTCAGCACTGCCGCTGGCAAGCATCATACTTTGAGGACGAAAACTAACAGATAAAACCTTGTCAGAATGTCCCGAAAGTTTTTGAACCAATTCTCCGTTGCGCTGGTTCCACAATTTAATACTCTGGTCGCCGCTAGCACTAGCAATCGCTCCAGAGTCGCAACTAAAAGCCACCGAGTACACGGAGCCGTAACGATGACTGTACGGCGACCCAAAATCGCTGTAAAACTCGCGAATCATCGCCTTTTTATCCAGCTTCCACTCAATAACTTTTCTGTCAAAACTGCCGCTAACCAGCATTCTCCCGTCTGGGCTAATTGCCACAGCATCAACCGTTGCGGAATGTCCGAAAAAAGTATGGATGAATTCACCTGTTTGCAGGTTCCACAGCTTAATTGTTTTATCGTCGCTGGCGCTAGCGAGAATATTACCTTGAGGATTAATAACCACAGCATTAACCGGGGCCGAATGACCCTGGAGAATGCGTTCGCACCGCCAGTTATTAGACGACAATAATCTCGGATTGCCAGCGGATGGTACAACATGAATCTTCTGGGGCGGCGCGGCAGAGACGGCGGTTGCTGTATTTGGCTGCGAGTTAGTTACTGGCGAATTAATAGCGATTTTGGTTCTATAATTATAAGAAATTTGAGAGCGGGGATATTGCCCAATATTTACCAAGTCTTGCAACACTTCAGCAGCGGATTGATATCGCTCTCGTACCGAATCTTTGAGTAATTTATTCAAAATAGTTGCTAATTTTTGGCTGACTTTTATGCCTTTTTGCGCCAAGTGCGATCGCCAAATCCATTTGCATTCCAAAGCATCGAACAAATCCTTCAATACCGCCCCAGTTAGCAGGTGAATGCAGGTAACGCCCAAACTGTAAAGGTCGCTCGCCGGATACGCCTTGCCGCTGCGAATTTGTTCGATGGGCGCATAGCCAGCAGTTCCAGTTATCGTCCCAGTTTGAGCCTCAGAAAGGCCGGTAATGTGCTTAGCAACTCCAAAATCTACTAGCACAAACTGACCGCCTCTGGGCTTCCCCTGTACAGCAGGAGATTCAGCGACAATTAGCCCTTTCATACCAGCAGAAGATTGAGGTAAATTTGCCCCTGCTTTTCCTTTACCAGGAATTGAGGTGCTATATCCCGCCGCAGCCCACAAGGTTTGTGGAGTTCTCCGCACAATATTTTCCGGCTTAATATCCCGATGAATCACCTGCTGCTCGTGAACAAATTGCAAAACAGGCAACAAATTGATCAACAATTCCCAAATCTGTTCCTCACTAAAAGCTCCCTGCTGCTGCAACTCCTGAAACAAATTATTTCCCTCGATTAACTCTTCCACAAGATACAGACGTTTTGCTTGTTCAAAAGAAGCCAGCAAACTTGGAATCTGCGGGTGCTCTCCGAGTTCGTGCAATCGGTGAGCTTCTTGTTTAAACAGTGCAGTTGCCTTTTCTAATTCAGCTTTTTCTTGAACTTGGGGGAAAAATTGTTTGATGGCGCAGGGAGTTTTCAACCTATCTTCATCGACAGCTAAAAAAGTTCTGCCAAATGTTCCTTCACCGATAGGTTGAATGGCGCGGTAACGCTCTTTCAGTAGCAATTTAGAGCCGCACGCCAGACAAAAATTGGTTGAGTCAGCATTCTGCGGCTTTTGGCAATGGGGATTGAGGCAATAGCTCATCTTTTTTCCGGCCTGGAGATTCCCACCACAGCTAAACTTAGCAACATGGTAGTCTGTTTCCACTCACGCCCAGAGCACCATTCTCGATAATACCTGAGAAACTTGCTTTCTTAACCCAAAATCTCCGCTCTCAAGTTGAGCTCGTGGCAAGAAACCAAGGTGAGGACACTAGAAGTGCTTGATGTGAGTTTCCATATATTCTAATGCTTTCCTAAAATTTTGCCGGTTGGCGGCTCACAAACTGGTATGTCAACAGTTAATTAACTGTTAACTACGGCTATTCTGGAGCATTTATGCGGAGAGTAAATGCAAAACTGAGATGAGCTCGGCTATTCTCCCCCATCTAAAAGACCCTCTGGCTCCTCGCCACCCTTCTGTGAGGATGCTTTGGCTTTAATCACTGCTTCTCTAAAGCCTAAAACTAATAAAATATTGGCAAGTGTTAAGAATAGTTCCGCAGAACCGTGCAGCCAATCGACATTTGCTAGTGACTCGTTGTAGGCAACTTTTGCGTAAATTGCGGCGGGAATAGTCACCGCTACAAAAACGAGAGTGCCGTAAAATCCCATCAGAGCTAAACGGGGCGTTTTTCCCGATCGAGTCAAAAACCAGAGAAATCCCAAGTAAGGAAATAGAGACAGAACAAATAAAGTTTCTTTGGAAATCATTAGTAATTGGTGAGCGACCAGATACTATGATAAATTAAAACATCAAAAATTAGTGTGAATAATTTTTAACTTTTAATGTTGAGTTTTTAATATTTAATTAGACAGATGCACCCGTTTCTATCAAACCGCTATAGAATTACCCAAGACCATAGCTCTTAGCCCAATCCGCAGCAGGTTGGCAGTATTCAAAACCCCCTTACCCACGCGGAGACAAAACCCGTAACTTTTCCCCTAACACCGTTTTTACCATAACACATTTTTTACCGTGCCAGTTGTTACTTGTCCCTCACTCCCACGCTACCCAGCAATCAGAAATAGAGACGGTTCCAAAGTTTTCTGTCTGCTAGGCATCAAGCAAGCATCGTTCAAAACCTCTAAATCCAAGCCGTTATTTCTATCTGCTGCCAGAATTTCTTTCAGCTTAGCATCGAAATCAAAACACGGGCCACAATCCCAAACTTTGAGTTCCAACCGTCCGTTGAACACCCTAATTTCCAGTTGAACAGGAGTTTCTGCTGGCAGATTTTTGTGAGCGTGGCGAACTGCATTAGTGAAACCTTCAGCCAACGCCAACTGTAAGTTCCACCAAACTTCATTGGGGAGCGATAAATCTTTCAACAATAGTTCAAACCACAACAAAACTTGAGTTAAAGCATTGACATCTGTTTTGACTTGCAGGCTAATATGTTGAACACAAGTTTCATGCAGCTCTTCTTCCTGCTCTGTTTCATTCTGCCAATCCCAGGTGTTTAATAAATTCATTAACCCATCTAAAACGCTAGCTTTTTTTATATTTTGGGATCGATTGCGACCTTCTACTTCGTAAGTTTTACTCAGCGACAAACAATTTCGATTGTCGAGAGTCCGGGTGTAACTGAGCTCGTCTGCAATCTGCCACATGAGTTTGATCCCCCTGCCGCCTTCTGCAAGTTGATCTATGCTGTTAGACATCTATTTTCCTCGTCTGAAAGTATTAGCTGTACCCTATTTTCCCACCCGCCGAGACATTTGGTACTTTTTTTATACTTGCTGGCTCGGTATTATTTCGGGGATCGTACAAAAATGCTATCTTTTTTAGAGAAGGCAGCGCATCAGCAATATGTCTTAAGACTCTAAGCCAATTGGCTTATTTACCTATCGCCTGTACGGAGAACGATCGCCCTCGGCAGCAAAATCCAACTGCATCGCTTACAAATACTTATCCGTTGTCCGAGTCTGCCACTTGTCGCAGCCGTCGCAAGCTCCAGAATCCCAGGCATTTAGCGCCTTCGGCCGATCGGCGTTCGCTGCAAGGGAGCCTTGATGTGCGGGCTTCCATCCCCAACGCGTAAGTAATATGCGTGAGCGCGATGGCTACGGCCCGGCTTACGCCTACGAACCTTACACCGTTGAGTCGCGTCCATCCACTAGACTAGGACTTACGCAAACAACCCAGTTTCTGCTCAGAATATTGGGTTTGGCCGCCAGGAATTAACGAGGAAACCGGGTTTTTGGTCCCCCGCGCGTAAGTCCAGCAGACAAATCGGTGATGAAAGGCAGTTACAGGACTTACCCAGACTATGACCAAAATTAAACAGAAAATTCTGACGGCAGCTATAATGCTACTCCCATTTTGCGCCGCACTTCCCTTAGAAGCTCAAAATCTGTCTCTAGTCAAGCGGCTGCTAGAAACCAGAGGATGTCCCGGATGCGACTTATTTGGCGCTTCCTTGAGCCGTGCAGATTTGTTTGGCGCTTCCTTGAGCCGCGCCACTCTCAGCAGGGCCGACTTAGTTGATGCCGACTTGACTGCGGCTGACTTAATGGAAGCTAATTTAAACAACGCCAACATGAGAAACGCCTTTTTAGCTGACGCCGACCTCCGCAAAGCCGACCTGAGCAGGGCAGACATCAGGGGAGCCAACTTAGAAAATGCCAACCTCAGCGAGAGTTTTCTGCGAGACGCATCCCTCCAGTTGGCTAATTTAAAATGCAGTAATTTGAGCGCCGCTAAACTAAGTAGAACTGACCTGAGAACTGCCGATTTAAGCGGTGCAAATCTCAGCGGTGCAGACCTCCAAGAAGCCGATTTAAGCGGTGCAAATCTCAGCGGTGCAGACCTTAGATCTGCCGACTTGAGGGATGCGAGATTGAACAAAGCTAATCTCACAGATGCCAATCTCTGCGGGGCCCGGATGCCGAACAGAAAAATATCTCGGCGAGGCTGCGAAGTTAAGAAAGAACAAGCGATAAGCACGAACAATTACTGCAATTACTGCTATGCTTTGAATGACTGGTGGCTGAATGTATTAAGATTTTACTAAACGGTATAATCGCCCTAATTGCTCCGCTTCAGATATGTACTGTCAGAAGTGCGAGCAGGCGGTACAGATATTAAACTAAACCTGTTACCGCCAATAGCTTTTATCTACTTTGAAGAACCTAAAAATTGGCTCAGTATTTGCAGATATTCTGCGCCCCCGATCTGTGCCACATTAGTGTGACCTCCATCAGGAACTATGTACAACTGTTTGGGCTCAGGTGCTGCCTCAAACATTTTTTTGCTCATTTCGACTGGAACTACATGGTCAGCAGTCCCGTGAATAAAAAGCACGGGCATTTGCAGGCGAGCGACTTTTGAAAGAGAATCAAACCGCTGTGTCAGCAACAAATCTATCGGAAACATCCAAAACAGCCCTTTTTGGAAATTAACCATCGCCCGCGTCGAAGTAAAAGAGCCTTCTACGATTAACCCCGCCGCCTCCGGGTGACGCACGGCTAGATCGATCGCGATCGCGCCTCCCAAAGAATGACCGTAGAGATAAATTTGATTCGGGTTAATCCCCCGCTGTTTCACCAAATAATCCCAAGCAAGTTGAGCATCCTCATAAACCTGAGATTCACTCGGAAAATCGCCCTGGCTTTTTCCATAACCGCGATAATCCATCACAAATACCGACAAACCTAATCGATGAAATCGATAAGCGTGTTCGACATTTGCTCCCACATTTGAAGCATTGCCGTGCAGGTACAAAACTACCCCCCCTAATCCCTTATTAAGGGCGGGAACCGTAGCGATGGCCCGTTTGTCACTTTGGGGGGTAGCCAGAAATGACTCCCCCTTTCTTGCTCCACCCCTTGCTAAGGGGGGGCTGGGGGGATTTCCCGAGGCAGGAATCCACCACCCGTGCACGCTGTTCACCGCGCCTGTTTTAGTTGGAATTGGCAACCAGACATCTTGATATTTCAACTGAAAATCATCTGGCGTAGTTTCGATCGCCCGCGCGGGAAAAAAGATAAACTTACCTTGTGCTACAAATAGGAATACACAAGCAGCAGAATAAGCAACGGCCAAAACTATCCCAAAAGCTATTAGCGATTTAGACAAAAGGAATACTAGCAACTTGTTCATAGATAGAGCACGCGGGAAATTAGAGATCGCTCAAAAGCTAATGGCAAATGATTAATTCAGACAATTAGCCAAGATCGATTACTAACTTCCGCCGCAGCATTCCGCCGATTTTCAAAAATTAATCCAATTCCGGGTGGTATAAGTGCCAATTCGTAGACTGTTCGTAAGCGTGAGCTACTTGAAACAACCGAGATTCTTGCAAAACATTACCAATCAGTTGTATACCCACTGGCAGTCCTTTATCATCAAATCCGCAGGGCAAACTCAAAGCTGGCAAACCAGCAAGATTCACGGGAATAGTCATCAAATCTGACAAATACATACTCAGGGGGTCATTGAATTTTTCGCCTGCTTTAAATGCGGTAGTAGGAGCAGTGGGACAGACTAAAACATCAACTTGAGAAAAAGCTTTTTCAAAGTCTTCTTTAATCAAAGTCCGAACTTTTTGAGCTTTTAGATAATAGGCATCGTAATATCCAGCCGAGAGTACGTAAGTGCCGATCGCAATCCGGCGTTTAACTTCTGCACCGAACCCTTGAGAGCGAGTTTTGGCATACATATCCAAAAGATTATCGGGGTCTGGAGACCGGAAACCGTACTTGACTCCATCATATCGCGCCAAATTCGCCGAAGCTTCCGAGGGAGCAATGATATAGTAAGTGGGCAAACCGTAGCGGAACCGAGGACAAGAAATTACTTGAATTTCTGCTCCCAATTGTTGAAATTGTTCGATCGCCTTAGTAACCGCTTCTTTAACCCCCGAGTCCAGCCCTACACCAAAAGTTTCTTTAATTACACCAATTCTAATCTGACCCTTCGGTCGCAAACTGGGTCTCAAAGCTTGGGCATAGTCAGGAATTGGAACATTCAGACTCGTGGAATCTCTCGGATCGTAACCCGCGATCGCCCCCAACAAAATCGCCGCATCCTCAACAGTCCGGCCAAAGGGCCCGATTTGATCGAGAGAAGAAGCATAGGCGACCAAACCGTAGCGAGAAACCAATCCATAAGTCGGTTTCAGCCCCACCAAACCGCAAAAAGCAGCAGGTTGGCGGATTGAGCCGCCTGTATCCGAACCCAAACTCACGACACATTCTTCGGCGGCTACCGCTGCGGCAGAACCGCCAGAAGACCCTCCGGGCACGCGCTCCAAGTCCCAAGGATTCGCGGTAACTTGATAGGCAGAAGTTTCTGTCGAGCTCCCCATTGCAAACTCGTCCATATTCGCCTTACCCACAATCACCGCACCGGCTGCTTGGAGTTTGGAGACGACAGTGGCATCGTAGGGAGGAACAAAATTCTCCAAAATTCGAGAGGCGCAGGTTGTGGGAACGCCCTCGGTACACATATTATCTTTAACGGCGATCGGGATGCCGGCCAATAGGCCAATTTGCTCTCCGGCTGCGATTTGGGCATCCACTTTATGGGCCTGCGCCAATGCGCTGTCTGCCGTCACGCACAGAAAGCTTTTCAACTTCGGCTCTAGCTGGGTAATTCGGTCTAATGTTTCTTGAGTAATTTCCACAGCAGAGCGTTCTTTATTGACCAGTTGTCGGTGCAACTCGCGGATGGATGCCATGCTCGTACCTTTATCATTTCTACTTTGAGACAATACAGTTAATATAGCTGGCAATTGTACCTGCTTACAGCCCGAAGGCAAAGTCGGCTATTTTTGTGGCGAAAGTTCGAGCCTCGAAGAGGGTTCCGCTAACGCGCGATCGGTCATTTTATCTACAATTGATTAAATTGCCCAAATCCCACCGAACACTAAATAGCGATCGAGTTTTTTACCTCATCTTTTAACAAACCAAGAAGGCAACTGTATCAAAACTTATGCAACAAGTGGTTGGACGCGAGAATTATATGAGTAAGGGGTAAGGTGGGCAATCCGGACTCTACATAATTAGGTTTTCTCTCCAAGAATGTGTATGCAACATCACACTCATTAGGAAAGCAGTCATTCCCAATTATGTAATCTAAATGATAAAAGATTAGAACCCAGCTTCTCTTCGACACCACCCAGGAATTACGGTTGAAAACGATGGCATTAAAAATAAATTAATCCAAAATTATGACTGCTTTATTCCAGGGAATATTCAGACTATTAAAGTTGTTGCCCATACATAATTATTAGATTTAAGTTATTGTAACATAGCATAAATAATCGCATTTAAAGCTGATTATTTAGGAGAGTTATCGCCTCCTGTAAATCCCGAAGTACATAAAATGAAATAAAAAGATATGATAATAAAAGATTAGATGATGGGGGTCGATACCCTAAGAATTAGGGTCAGATTATGAAGAAAAGTTTTTCAGTCAAAAATGACTGAAAGTTATCAGTCATTCGAGTGAATTAATGGGGGCTGTGCGATCGAAGAAAATAGCGATCGACCTTTTCCGATACACGCCCCTTGTGCCAGAGGTCAATCGATTTTAGATTTTAGATTTTAGATTTTAGATTGAAGCCTTCACCCCACAGATAAATTCGGGAAGCAATTTTCATCGGATACAGATTTTTTATTTCTCCACGGATGAATCCGGGGCTTGTATCCTGGATGCTTTCGGTCAAAAAGCCTGTCAGAAATCTGGGGTTGACAAAAAAGCTTGAAACGCTCACCGCCACGCCGAGGTCTTTTGTTGCGCGCACCTGCAAAAAACAGCAGTCCTTCCTCAAGTGCGACTAGCTGCGTGCATCTGGGGTAAAAAAAGCTACTTATTTGTCCGAACGATCCCCAGGAAAATAATTTCATCCGGAATTATCCCCAAAACCAAAGATATATGGTAAGAAGTTCCCGATGCCCCGTTGGAGGAATGCCACCTAAAGCTCACTTAGAATCCCACCTGACGGCAGAGGAACTCAAAATTCGCTACCGGCAGGCACAAAACACCACAGAGTCGCGCCGCTGGCACTTGCTGCTTTTAGTTTCCCGAAATTGGACTATCAAACAAGCAGCCCAAGTCGTAGGCCTCAACTATGACTACGCCAAAGAAATTGTCCAGCGCTACAACCGAGAAGGGCCTAACTCTGTGAGAAATCGCAGCGGAGACCGCCAGCCCCCTCCTGCGAAATCCTTGCTGAATCCTGAACAGCAAGAAGAACTGCGACAAGCGCTGCAAGGTCCTGCCCCCGACGGCGGAGACTGGACAGGCCCCAAAGTCGCTCGCTGGATTGCCGAAAAAATCGGTAGCGATCATGTCTGGCCCCAACGCGGCTGGGATTACCTCAAGCGGTTGGGTGCTGACTGGCGACGGCGGCGCAAAAAGTAGATAGTTCGCCATATTTAAAGGGGGTTGATTGCTTTGGTGCGATCGCTCCCTTTATTTTGGTAATATTTTGCAACATTAGCGCGATCAAAACCATTTTAGATTTTAGATTTTAGATTTTAGATTTTAGATTTGTTCTCTTATCTAAAATCTAAAACTGTTTGACTGATGTAACAATAGCTGCTTATATTGAATGTGGTGGTGTTGAGGATGTTAAATATGCGAGATATCAGGCGTTTTTTGTCGATCGCCAACAAGATGGCGGCAGTAGTAGCCGGCATTGGACTGGTTCAGATGTTAACCATCGCAAGTTCATTTTCTCAATCATCTAACCCGCGTTCGCTAGACGAACTCTACAAAATTCGCGATCGGCTGATCACCGAATTAGAACAACCCTCCTCTCCCTCCCCAGAACCAACCCTGCTCTCGCGCTTAGTTCCTGTTGCCGCCAATCCTCAAGAACAACTGCTACAGCAGTTGCAAGCGGTGGAATCTCAAATATTAGTAGAACAGAGGGCTAAGGACGACTTACAGCAAGCAGTCCGTTTAGCCAACCGAGCTGTAGAAACTCAACGGCAGCCAAATAAGTCGATCGAATCTTCGCAGCAAACTCAATTTTTATGGCATCAGGCACTCAACAACTTGCAGGAAGTTCCTCAAAATTCATTTTTAGCTTCGCTCACTGCCTCAAAAACTCAAGAATACCGGGAAAATTTAACCGCAGCAACCTTTCAAGTACAGCAAGCAAAATCAGATTTTTTGGGTGCGCTTGCCCGGGAAAGCGGTTTGTCGGCTGAAGCTTCGATCGGTGTTTGCAACCTTTCTAGAGAATGCGTAAACCTCCGGGGCGATGTGCCTCCTGTCAGTCCGGCCAGCTTAATTAAATTGCCGATTGCTGTTGCCCTGATGCAAAAAGTCGAAAAAGAAAAAATTAGTCTGAACCAGGAAGTATTCGTCAATCGCGGTAATTTCACCGAAGACGCATCGGAAAAGATTACCTCCAATCGCAATTACCCGCTAAAGCTACTGTTAGAAGAAATGATCTATCGCAGCAGCAATATCGCCACCAATCAACTAATCGATTATTTGGGTTCGGATTACATCAATCAATATTTAGATAATAGCGGCTACGAAGTCACCCGCGTCAACTTCAAATTAATGGGGGAAAGAATTATGCCCTCCAACCCTGGTTCTGGTCGCAACCGCCTGACTGCTAACGAACTCACCGAAATGATGGTGCAAATTTACAACGGCGAAACACCCGGTGCTAAACTATTAATAGAAACTCTCAACCGCCAGTACGATCATGCTCTGGGATTTGCTGCCTTGCAAGGAACTAAAGCTCAGTGGTTGGGCGAAAAAACCGGCCAAAATTCCCTGGTACTCGGCACAACTTTAGCGATGAGCATTGACGACGAGGCTTATGTGATTACTGTGATTGACAGCCGCAGCGGCGAGCTACCAATGCGCCAGTCTATTTCTAAAATTGCCGATTACATTGTCCGAAACCCCAGCTTTTAACGGCTGGAATATGCAATTTATAGCGGGGGAGAACGCACCGCCCAAACATTTAAAAAATGCCGCATCAACAACTCAGTGTTTCCGTCAAAGGCAAAGGATTTCCAATTCTCTGCTTGCACGGCCATCCAGGTTCCGGCGATTGTATGTCGGTATTCACACAACACCTATCAAAGCGGTTCCAGACTATTGCCCCTGACTTGCGCGGATACGGCAACAGCCGCACCTCAACTTTCTTTGAAATGACCGATCATCTGGTCGATTTAGAAGCACTATTAGACAGATTAGGAGTCGATCGGTGTTTGGTGATCGGATGGTCTTTGGGAGGGATTTTAGCGCTGGAATTAGCCATGAAATATCCCCAGCGAGTCACCGGTTTGATTCTCCTTGCATCTGCAGCCAAACCGCGAGGAAGCCATCCTCCCATCTCTTGGCAAGATAACCTTTACACCGGTTTAGCCGGAATTATCAATTGGGCGATACCCGGTTGGCAGTGGAATATTGATACTTTTGCTAGGCGATCGCTCTTTCGCTACTTGATACAGCAGCATAAAGCCACCCCTTACCGCTACTTAGCACAGGCAGGTACCCCCGCCTACCTCAAGACTTCCAACACGGCCACCAAGGCGTTAAATACCGCTCTGAGGGCTGGATACGATCGACTGATGCACCTCGGCGACATTCATTGTCCGTGCTTGGTGTTGGCCGGAGAGGGCGATCGGCACATCACCTCAGCATCCAGTTTAGAAACCGCCCGCCACCTCCACGATTGTCAGTGGCAGTGCTATCCCAATACAGCCCACTTGTTCCCCTGGGAAATTCCCGATCGGGTACTCGCAGACATCGATCGCTGGATTGAGAGTCACCCAGAAGCAGTTGGCAATTGCGAGTGTTGAGTTTTGAGTTTGTCACAAGTAATTTATTACCCAACACTCAAGAGTTTTGAAGTTATAACAACTCACAACTCAAAACCGCACAGCGTTGCGAGGGAAACGTAGCCATCTCAAAACTTAAAATTCCCCCTGCTTCTACTGACCGCTCAAAACCGGCCAGAGCCCTCCATCACCAAGCTTTCCCAAATCTTCTGCAACAGTTAAAGTAAGTGGTTTGCAGCGGTGAATCGAAACACTAACACCTTCTGCCCCTTCATTTTCTATGTCTTCTACATATCCTGCTTTTGCAGCTTCCGCCTCGCCATCGGTTAAGAACGGGCCAAAATAGTAAATGCACCGCGGCGCTGAAGTTTTAACTTCAACCCACCAAGCCAATCCGAAAAAGTTGAGCAAGCTAATCAAGAATTCTTTCATCTGCTTTTCTAATGTATTTGACGGTGTTTTCAGGGTGCTGCGAACACGCCTAGGCTTTTGTTATTTACACGTGGCTAACTGCTGCCAAGAACCGATCCAAAACTATTTAAAGGTGATATTTAAATAGATGGGTGTCGAATTCCTGTTTGAACCTAGGGGCAAGGCCCCTTCTACTTTCGCCTAAACAAGTAACGACAGTCGATCGGCTATCCTTACTTGCTCTAGGTGTGATGCCACTCCATTCTGGGCGGCATTCACAATAAGCTACTCTGTTGTGCTCTTTTTTTCAACCACCTTTACGATCCGTGTACGTGAAACTTTTGGGGCCCGCGCTGGCGGTAAATTTCGTATAAAGCCATCCCCGTTGCTACCGAGACATTCAGGCTAGGAGTATGGCCCCTTAAAGGAATTGAAACTAATCCGTCACATCCGCGCTGTATCAAAAGGCTCAAACCGTCAGCTTCACCACCCACCACTAAAACAGTGGGCCCGGAGAACTTGACTGTCTCTATAGATTGACCGACGCCTGCTGCAGTGCCATAAATCCAAAATCCAGCCTCTTTGAGTTCTTCCAGCGCCCGATTAAGATTGACAACCCTCGCCACGGGCAGGCTTTCCAATGCCCCTGCTGCTACTTTTCTCACTGCCGAGGTAATCCCAACAGCCCGCCGCTGTGGAATCACCATGCCCTGAGATCCCAATGCTTCTGCGGTGCGAATAATCGCCCCTAGATTGTGCGGGTCGTTGAGTCCTTCTGCTACCACAATTACTGGATCTTCGCAAGCCGACTTAGCCTTTGCGATCAGTTCGCTCAAATCCAGGTATTCGTAGGCTGATACTTGAGCGGCTACGCCTTGGTGGTTTGCTTTGCGCGTGATGTAGTCGAGGCGCAAATCGTCAACTTCGTCAATGATGCTGCCGTTGGCTTTGGCTTCGGTTAGCAAGCTATGGAAGCGGGGATCGTAGCGCAGGTGGGGAACAACCCAGATCCGGTTGAGGACTTGGTTTGTTTCTAAAGCTGCTTGCACCGCATGGCGGCCGTAAATCATGTCGTCTGTGTCTGCGTCTGGTTGCACGACTGTATTGGAGGCAGTGTCCACAGGGCGAGTGTCTCTGTCTTTGTCTCTGTCTCTGAAATGGTTGCCCCGGAATTCCTGCGGGCTATTGTCTTTGTCTCTGTCTTTGTAATAATTGCCCCTGGATTCCTGCGGGCTGCTGTCTCTGTTTCTGTCTCGGAAATTGTTGCGGGCCGGCTGCGGGCTGCTGTCTCTGTCTCTGTCTCTGTCTCGGAAATTGTTGCGGGCCGGCTGCGGGCTGCTGTCTCTGTCTCTGTCTCTGTCTCGGAAATTGTTGCGGGCCGGCTGCGGGCTGCTATCTCTGTCTCTGTCTCGGAAATTGTTACGGGCCGGCTGCGGGCTGCTATCTCTGTCTCTGTCTTGGTAATAATTGCCCCTGGATTCCTGCGGGCTGCTGTCTCTGTCTTTGAAATGATTATTTCTGCGAATCTCCGGTTGGCCGTCGGCATCAACTCTCCGTTTGAAAATTGCTCTCACGGGCATTTCTCGCGATTGCGGGGCAAAGGTCGATCGCTTTTGAGGCGCGTCTACTCCGCGAGTGTCGGGACGGGGCTTGCGTTCAAAGCGGGGAGAGGATGGTTGTGAGTCCTGACGGCGGCCTTCGCTTTTGAATGGCTTGCTGTCGGAATTTGGTCTGGTAAATTTTCTCATTGGTTTCTTGTGGTCAAAACGTTTTGGCTGAAGGCTAATCGGTTGTAGATTGTAGATGTGAGATTCTTGAGTGAGGAAGCAATCTTTGGGCTTTTAGATTTTAGATATTCTAGTGAGGGAGCAAGGATTTTGCTATGTTCAAATAGCTAGTTAATAACTGATAAATCCTGTTTTGCCATCGAGATTTTTGCGGTTTTATGTTAGCCGTGCCAGGATGGTTAATTAATCCCTCCCCATGCCCGACTCTTAACTGCTACATCCTTTAAGTCTCAAGATCTAAAAGTGCCAGAAGTTCAGTCAATCTTTCGGGATCGGTGAGATACAAATATCCGACCAAGGTTTCTAAGCTGCTGGCTTGTTGGTATATCTCTGGATCTGCTCGCTTAGAACGGCCCGCTGCAGCATTGCGGCCGCGCTTGACAATTGCTAATTCTGTACTGTTCAAGTAAGGAGAGAGCGATCGCAAATGACGCGCTTGAGTTTCGGCTCGTACTTGCCCCACCACTAATTCGTGATAAGCTTGCAATCTTTTGGGTGGCACTAAGTACGAACTCCGAACGTAGAGTTCGTACACTGCATCTCCCAAATATGCCCAGGCTGCGGGCGAAATTCTTTCTATTTCTGCTGGTGTAGCCCTCGCAGGATGCACTCGATTTAAACTGATATCCGTCAGACTCAGTTTGAGCCCGTCATCTGCGATCGGCGACATACTTTTTTAAATAAAACTTCCGCACAGCTTGGTTTTTCTAGTCACTTAACTTATTGAGTCTTTCGCTACTTCAGCAATTATAGCTTTCCCAGGAGTGTTCGCTGTCAGATCGCGAAGCGAGATATATAGGCAAAGGTTGGCGTGACGATCGCACTCCTAAAAAAGGCTTTTTACAGTCATCGGGATGCTCTACTTCTTATACCATTTTTCCGCGTGTTTGCCACACATATTTTACTGCCCATCCACCGAAACTCTAAGCATCGGGGAAATAGCGGCTGGCGAGTGTCGCAGCTTCTGGGAAAATCGGTATTGTTTTACCAACACAAAAATAAAAATTTGCTATCCAGCGTTGAGAACCGGATAGCTAATTTAATTCACTTTGGCGTCAAGCATCCTTGACGTTTTTTACCGCCTCATCAACCGAAGGCTGCAAAGACAAAAATTTCTCTAAGCGAACCAGTTTAACAGTCTGAGTTACGCGGGGATTTGAGACAATTTGCAATGTCCCTTCCAAGGTTTGGGCTTTTTTGACAAGTTGCACAAGTGCGCCCAAGCCTGAACTATCCACAAAGTCTATCTGAGACAAGTCCAAAATTACGTGTTTTGGGCCCTCGTCAATACATTTGCTTATTACCTTCCGAAAAGTTGCCTCAGAAAAAGCGTCCAGCAGGCCAGTCAGGCGAAATAACTGATAGTTATTCTTGACTTCGCGAGTGCCTCTGAGGCTAACGGTCAGGGTCAATGACTCAGGAATGACACCCTCCTAGCTAGATATGGCTTAAAGTCGAGGCTTCATTATAGGAGTTTTTTGGTCTTTTGTCTACAGTTTTTTAGTCAGCAGTCATTAGTCATTAGTTATTAGTCAGAAGCGATCGACACAAACAGCCTCTGATGACTACTGACTAATGACTGCTGACTCAGGACTACTTACTGCTGGCTACTTTCTGATTGTCTCGCATTGACTGCACGAATCGATCGAATAAATAATCGGCGTCGTGCGGGCCCGGACTGGCTTCTGGGTGGTACTGCACTGAGAACAGCGGCAGGGTTTTATGCTTCAATCCGGCTACGGTGCGATCGTTCAAATTGAGATGAGTAATCTCTACTTCGGGGGCTAGGGAATCGGGGTCGATCGCAAAACCGTGATTTTGGCTAGTAATTTCTACTTGCTCAGTTAAACCCGCTGGATGATTCAATCCCCGATGGCCGAACTTAAGTTTAAAAGTTTCTGCGCCCAAGGAAAGTCCCAAAATTTGGTGTCCCATGCAGATGCCGAATACGGGTTTGTCCGACTTTAACAAAGCTTTCGCAGTAGCGATCCCTTCCGTTACCGCCGCCGGATCTCCGGGGCCGTTGGACAGAAAAATCCCATCCGGGTTGTATTTGAGGATTTCCTCCGGCGACGTGTCAGCGGGGACAACAATTACCCGACACCCGTAACTCGCCAGACGCCGCAGGATGTTGCGCTTGATCCCAAAGTCTAGCGCTACCACCGTCCACATTTTGCCCTTAGCAGGTTTGACTGTAGGACTGAACTCCCAAACCGAGTCCGTGGCTTCAGACCACTCGTAAACCTCGCGAGTGGTGACTTCCTGGACTAGATTCAGCCCATCCATGCTGGGGGCATCTTGAACTTGCTCCAAAAGTTCCGCCTGGTCGAGAATCGTGGTCGAAATGCCGCCGTTGATCGCTCCCACCGTGCGAATTTTGCGCGTGAGGGCGCGGGTGTCTATCCCGTAAATGCCGGGGATATCGTACTGTTTCAGGTAGTCTTGCAGAGATTGCGAGCAGCGCCAGTTGCTGGGGCGGCTGCATACGTTCCGGGCGATCGCACCCCGAATTTGTGGGCGCGAGGATTCTTCGTCTTCGAGATTTACCCCGGTATTGCCCAATTCTGGATAAGTAAAAGTTACAATTTGACCGCAATAGCTGGGATCTGTCAATACTTCTTGGTAGCCCGTCATTCCCGTATTAAATACTACCTCGCCAACGACGGTGGCGTCAGCGCCAAACGACCAGCCGCGGTAAGCAGTACCGTCAGCCAGGACTAGGAGAGCGGGTTGTGCAGTTGAAAGTGACATGGCATCCTTAATTACTTTCGTTTGGTTTCATTCTTACCACTGCCAGGGATTTGATGCTAGTCGGCAATATACAGATATTATTTGAATTTGTGCAGGGGTTCGGCAAAGCAAGGCACTTATGCCGGAGGCAGAAGCAACAGATAATCAAAAAGCTGCAACAAGTGCAAATTCTCCATCTCCCCCCGCGCCAGCAATTTATCTGCCAACAGCTTATGAGGATCGAAAGTCTAAATCTATACCAAAAGGCAGTTGTCGCTGTTACGATCGAGCTACAGCGTTTAATCAAACTATGCCCAGCAAATCTCCCTTGCCTTTACTCTCAAACTCAAAAAAGCCTCTTCTGAGCCCTAACAACCTGCACCAACCTTTACTGGTTTTAGCAGGGGTTATTTCTCTGAGCAGTTCAATTTTAGTAGGGACTGTTGCCAACTCCTCGCGAGCAGTGGCTCAAGAAAGTGAGGGATGCTTCATGAGGAGCTCGTCAGGCCGAACCATCAACCTCAGCCAATCAGTCTGCGGTTTTCTCCCCAAAGAATTGACTCCCACCACTTCGGCGGCGGCAAAGTCGGGAGTATTTCAGGCAAAAATCAAACGCCGAGAGGCTAATATACCCGTCATAGAAGTCACGTTTAACGGCAAACAAAAGTTCGAGATGATGGTAGATTCTGGAGCTAGTGGCACAGTAATTACACCAGCAATGGCTAAAGCATTGGGCGTTGTTCTTCAGGGAACAGTGCAAGCACAAACTCCCAACGGAGTTGCTACTTTTCCCCTCGGTCGCTTGACTTCTATTGAAGCAGGTGGTCTGGCAGTTAACAATGTAGTTGTGGCAGTCTCGCCATCCCTAGATATCGGACTGTTGGGTCACGACTTTTTTGGTAATAAAGATGTGACTATTAAGCAAGATGTCATTGAATTTCGATCGCGCTCTTAACAATAAGTCAGCAGTTAGTTGTTATTGGTTATTGGTTACTGGTTATTTGTAGCAACTGGTTTCCTAACAACTACCAACTGCTTTCGGGTCAACTAACAACTAATATCATGTCCGAGCGATCGTCTATCATACATAGTCGGGGCGGGTTTTTGAGATTGTCGGTTTTAGGCGACTATTGCTGGTGAACCCGTCCCTACAGGAATTATGGTCAATCGACCGAAGATGATATAACAACTGTTAACTCCCAACTGCCAACTCCCAACTGCCAACTCCCAACTGACAACTGACTTCATTTCAAAAACTCAATCAACTGCTGCAACTTCAACCAAGATTCGCCGCTCAATAAAATGTCCTTAGCCATAGAAACTCCTGCGGCGTGGGAACCCATAGGAATTGCACCTCCCACCTGAAAAGCCAAAGAGGCATTCAAAGCTACAACATCCATTTGTGCGGGCGTACCTTTGCCTTGCAAAACGTTCCGCAAAATCTCGGCGTTTTCCTCAACATTTCCGCCTTTTAATGAGCCGATCGCACTTGGTGTCAATCCTACCTTTTCCGGGTCTAAAGTAGTGAGTTCCACTTTGCCATCCGACAAAAAGGCCAAATCAGTCACATCACCCAAACCCGCCTCGTCCAATTTTTCTCTGCCGTGAACGACTACAGCTAATTCAGTTCCCAACTCGCCCAAAGCTTGGGCAATAGTTGATACCAGACTAGGATCGAACACCCCAATTACCTGCCCTGTAGGGCGCATCGGATTGACAAGGGGCCCTAAAAGGTTAAAAACAGTCCGCACCTTCAACGTGCGCCGGAGCGACGCTACAGCCTTAAGTGCCGGATGCCACCCAGGCGCAAATAAAAAGGTGATGCCTACTGCGTCTACGGCAGATCTCACCTTCGCGGGATCGGCGTTGAGGTTGACTCCGAGTGCTTCCAACACGTCAGCAGAACCCACTTTGCTTGATGCGGAGCGATTTCCGTGTTTCGCGACTCGAACTTTGCCGGCGGCGGCCACAAAAGCTACAGCAGTGGAAATGTTAAACGTAGAAGCGCCGTCGCCCCCGGTGCCGCAAGTATCAATTAATTTGAGATTGGAGAGTGAGGATTTGGGATCGAAAACGCTCTCCGACTCGCCTGCAAGCGACTGAGAATGCAATACCTGAGCCATTCCTGCCAATTCTTGTGCAGAGATGCCTTTGGCTTGGATGGCCGCTAAAATTGCTCCTGAGAGGACGGGGGGAATAGCTTCTGCTAGCCATCCCTGCATCAAGTCGGCTGCTTGGGCGCGTGAGAGAGATTGTCTGTCTAATAGTTGTTGCAGGAGGACTGGCCACACAGGAGATTCCGCCACCTGGGTTGAAGCTGGGGATAACTCTGGCGTTGCTAGGAGAGGAGAATCTGTCATTTATTAGTTCTAGTCAAATTTAGCCCGATCGAGCTTTGCGGCAAAACCGAGAATCGATCGGGATTTTACCAGACTGGCTGACCACATTTTGCGCGATCGGACCCAGATTTTTGCCCAAATGCCAGCACCGCTACAGAATTTTTCCCCCCGCAGCAGCAGGATATGAATTTTTTGATACAACAATTACCCTATTGTTGTGCCAACTTTACATAGAAACTCCATATCGTACAACTGCCAGCAGTCTGCTGTATTATCTATCAGCAATAATACTTAACAGTAACTCAGAGCAGCCAAAGACCGATAAAAGTTTCCGACAGGAGTTGTGGAGAGCAAAAATTTTAGACATTAGGAGAACCCCAGATTCATCTGTGGAGTCAATTCTTTAATCTAAAATCTCAAATCGACTGACAGCAAGGACAGCGAGCGTTTAGCTCTTGCAGGCGGGTTAGTTGCCTAGGGTAAGAGTCGATCGCACTCTCACCCAAATCCTAAAAATAGGCTCTTGCCGTTGTAGAAGTCGCTGCCTTTTATTGTAACAACATCCTTGCTACTAACTTATTTCAGGGTATTCAACTGCTAATATATTCAGGAAGATTTCAAGGAGCGGGTTTTGCTCGAACACCTGCACCCCGGGCCGATCGATATGCCAATGCGAGCGTAACAGCCACTCAAGCCTCAACTAAATACCGGAGCAGCTAAACTTTCGGCAGCAACTACTAACAACTAACAACCCAGTAGGACAGATGAATAAACACACTCGTCTCCGGCTGCGACACACCATCTTTTAGCCTAACTAATGGCTCAAATTTAACAGGCGGTAGACCAAAATATTCAACTCACACACAAGAGCAGGGTATTGACAAGTGGGAAATCAAAAATTAGGAAATAAAGCGATAGAATGCCTGAATGTCGCGGAGGCACTGCACCAAATGGAAGCAAAATATTATAGTATGTTTGAAAATGCTGTGTCGGGTATTTTTCAAACAACCCAGTCCGGTCGCTACATCAGCGCTAATCCAGCTTTGGCTCGCATCTACGGATACAATTCCGCTGCCGAACTGATGACCTGTCTGACTGATATTAGCGATCAGCTTTACGTCAATCCCGATCGCCGCGATCAGTTTGTTTCTGCTTTGCAAGAACAGGGCATCGTATCCGATTTTGAGTCGCAGATTTATCGGCGGGACGGAACAATAATTTGGATTGCTGAGAATGCGCGGGCTGTCTGCGATGAAGCAGGGAAATTGCTCTACTACGAAGGTTTTGTAGAAGATATCACCCAGCGCAAGCAAGCAGAATCTGCACTTCGAGAAAGCGAAGAACGACTGCGCTTAATAATTGAAGGCGTTAAGGATTATGCTATATTTATGTTAGATCCTGATGGGTATGTAGCTAGCTGGAATTCTGGTGCAGAACGCATTTTGGGATACAGAGCTCATGAGATAGTAGGCAATAATTCGGAGTGTTTTTTCACTAAAGAAGATCTTGAAATCGGCAAGCACAAAGAAAAATTAATCCGGGCGGTGGCAGAAGGTCGATACGAAAATGAAGGCTGGCGGCTTCGCAAAGACGGATCGCGATTTTGGGCGAATATTATTGTTACTCCTTTGCGCGATGAAAGGGGAAAGTTGCAAGGCTTTTCTCAAGTAATGCAGGATATTACTGAACAAAAGCGGGCGGCTGAAGAAAAGATGCAGTTGATTGCTTCTTTGCAGGCATCGGAAAAAAAGTTTCGCACTTTGTACGAATCGACGACTGATGCGGTAATGCTGTTAGACGAAGAGGGTTTTTTGGATTGCAATCCGGCGACTTTAAAGTTATTTGGATGCAGCACTGAGTCGGAGTTTTGCGGCAAGCATCCTTCGGAGTTCAGCCCGCCGTTGCAACCGGACGGACAAGATTCTATGAGTCTTTCTCAAGAGCGAATTAATACGGCTCTGCGATCGGGAAATTGCCGTTTTGACTGGAGGCACTGCCGTTTGGATGGTTCTGAGTTTCCTGCGGAAGTGCTGCTAACTTCTATGGATATCGGCGGCAAAATAGGGCTGCAAGGCGTGGTGCGCGATATCACTTATCGGGTGCAGGCTGAGGAGGCCCTGAAGCAGGCTAATGAGGTACTGGAATGCCGGGTTAAAGAGCGGACAAGTCAGTTGGAAGAGGCTATTAAAAAGTTGAGATTGTCGGAAGAAAAGTTTTCTAAGGCTTTTCGCTCAAGTCCAGATCCGATGATTATTACTACTTTTGCAGAGGGTCGTTTTATTGAAGTTAATGATAGTTTTTTGTTGATGACTGGTTACGCTTTAGAAGAAACGACCTCCAATACAGTACCGGGGTTAAATATTTGGGTAAGGTCTCAAGACCGACTTGATTTTAGGCAAAGTTTGCACGAACAAGGTGTTGTTCGCAATCAGGAATGCGAGTTTCGGATGAAGTCGGGATCGGTGGTGGTGTGTTTGCTGTCAGCAGAGTTGATTAATTTGGACGGCGAACTCTGTATGCTGGCGGTGATGACGGATATTACCGATCGCAAACACGCCGAAGAAGCCCTACGGGAAAGCCAGCGGGCCCTGGCGACGCTAATGAGCAATTTGCCGGGGATGGCCTACCGTTTTCGCAACGATGCCGATCGCAGTATGGAGTTTGTCAGCGAAGGTTGCTATCAGTTAGCCGGCTATTCTCCTGAAGAATTTATCGGCACTCGGCAAATTTCTCTCTCGGAACTGACTCACCCGGACGATCGCGAGAATTTGTGGAATGCCGTACAAGTTGCGTTGCAAGAAAATCGACCCTATCAGCTAAATTACCGAATTACGTCTAAAAATGGCGAATTAAAATGGGTTTGGGAGCAAGGTTTGGGAGTGTTTTCCGAGTCCGGAGAATTGATAGCTTTGGAAGGGTTAATTACTGATATTTCCGAGCAGAAACGCAGTGAAGAAGCTTTGCGGCGATCGCAAACCGAGTTAACCCAACAAAAACTTCAACTCGAAAATACTTTGCACGAATTGCAGCAAACTCAAGCTCAATTGATTCACACTGAGAAAATGTCTACTCTGGGTCAAATGGTAGCCGGTGTCGCTCACGAAATTAACAATCCCGTTAGCAGCGTTTGCGGCAATCTCGTTCACGTCGGCCACTATACGGAAGATTTGCTGAATTTGCTCGATATGTACCAGCAGCACTGCCCGCAGCCGCCTGCAGCAATTCAAAATAAAATTAAGGATATCGAATTAGAGTTTCTGTTAGAAGATTTGCCGAAAGCGATGTCTTCGATGCAGGTTGGGGCCGATCGCATTCGGGAAATCGTGCGATCGCTCAGAAATTTCTCCCGCAAAGACGATTCTCAAATGAGCAAAGTTAACCTGCACGAAGGGATTGAAGGAACGTTGCTGATTCTGCAAAGTCGCCTGAAAGCCAGAGGCAACTATCCCGAAATTGCGGTAATTAAGGACTATGGAAATTTGCCTTTGGTTGAGTGTTATGCCGGCAAAATCAATCAGGTATTTATGAATTTGATCGGAAATGCGATCGACGCGATCGAGGAATACAATGAAGGGCGTTCAGTTGCCGAAGTCAAAGCTAACCGCAGCAAGATTAAAATTAGGACAGAAGTCCAAAACTCCAACGCTGTAATTAGGATTTCTGACAACGGCCCCGGTATGCCAGAAGAAGTTTCCCAGCAGTTATTCGAGGCTTTTTTTACCACCAAACCCGCCGACAAAGGCACCGGTTTAGGCTTGTCAATTTCCTACAAAGTTGTCCAAGAACACGGTGGTAAACTTAGCTGCGTGTCTGCACTCGGCCACGGAGCAGAGTTTATCATAGAATTGCCGATCGAACAACCGATCGAACAATCCTAAAGTGCGATCGCATTTCCGATAAGAGTCGCGGTTTGTCGTGAGGACTTTAGTCCCTGGGGGGGTGACGACCCGCCCCAAACCCATAGTTAGTAAGGATTGAGCCAACTTGTGGTAAAAAAAGATAGGCAGCAGAGTTGTTACACGCTTGCCTATCCAAAAAAATAATGATACCAAGATTCTACCAGACTCATTTACAAAAACACCTGACGCCATCTCAGTTTTTGGTGATGACAATTTTGCTCTCCTTGATGCAATCAGAAAAACAAGTGAGATTAGAGCGGCTTTCCCGAGTATTTCCCTGTCTAATTACAGCCGAAAGTCGGCGACGTAAATTACAAAGATTTTTAGATTTGCCGAACTTAACAATCGAATTAATTTGGTTCCCATTAATTACTTATTGGTTGACCACTTATTGCCGTGTTGGTACTCGCTTATCAAGATCCATCGATCGCAGTCAATGGGGCTGTATTAATTTGTTCATGGTTAGCTTAATCTGGGAGCGAAGAGCAATTCCATTATA
>NZ_JAUBQM010000174.1:0-2898 GCF_036701245.1 Microcoleus sp. Pol14D4 | reverse complement strand
TGGATGTGGCGGCGAATTTCGATTAAGCGGGGTGCTAGGGTGGCGGCTAATTCTTTGATGCGGGAAAGCATGAATTTTGTTGGGGGAAAGGTAAGATATTTAATCAAATACGGTAGTGCAAGTTTCTGATTTTTTACGGGCGATCGATGCGGGTTAAACGCGGAACAATTGCTGTTGTTTGATGGGAATATTTTTTTATGTCCCGAACAAGTTTTTTTATTAACCGCAGAGAACGCATAGAACGCAGAGAAAGAGTTAGAGAGAAGTTGTAAGGAAATAAAATTTCGCGTTTTGCAGTCTACAGCGGGTCTGAAGGATTTGTGTAAATAAAAGAAAAATGGTAAGCTCAAATTTAAGAAAAAAAAGGAGGAGACAAGAGTTAGTGGGAGCATCGGGCGATCGCGCTCATGTAGGAAAGAAAAAAAGCAGAAAAAAATGTTAAATAAATCACAAAAAGATTTGATAGAGTTACAATTAGAAGAGTTGCAAAACTTTATTTTACATACAAAATATATCATGGAGTGGAAAAGAGGGCAAGGGGAACAGTCAAGAAAGAACGGTAGTCAAATCGAATATTTGACGGTTTTGCGAACTTGAGAACCGCGAATTAAGGTAGTAGTGGAAATAGGAGGCGATGGCGCCTTTCGCTGGACTCCCCTAAAAGATGCTTGAATCGCAGCTTAAACTCAAGTTGAAGGCGATCGCAGCCATTTTAGAGTTGTGATTTTTATTTACGCACTGCTTGCATAGGCTGCTACATACAAGATATTGAGGGGCGGTTTAAGGTACTTGAGGATCGAGATAGGTAGAATACTTTGCTGCTAAATGTTGAGGGTGTATAAACAATGACTATCCCAAGTTTAAAACTAAAAATTGCTAATAATGATGAGAACCCTTGGTTTCATCCATTGCTGGTGCTAATATGGATAGCTATTGGCACAGTTTTACGCTTTACTAATTTGGCAGATAAGCCACCTTCAACAATTGAGATAGCAACGTTAATTTTTAGTTTGGGAAATAGTTTGCAGACGATACCGCTAGATAGTGCGATCGCGCTTGATACCCTCTTGCAGCCATTACAAGTGAATTCTCAAGCTAATATCACCTCAGTCATCCACAATTTGATGACAGAAAGCACCCATCCTCCAGTTTATTTTATGCTGGCTCATTTGTGGATGAAACTATTTTCGACCGAGGCGGGTTTAGTTTCTTTATGGGCCGCTAGAGCGCTTCCTGCGATTCTCGGTGTCGCCTCAATTCCAGCTATGTTTTGCTTTGGTTTTGTAGCATTTCGATCTCGTTTAATAGCTCAAATGGCGGCCGCAATGATGGCGGTTTCTCCCTACGGGATATTTATCGCCCAAGAAGCTCGACACTACACTTTACCAGTTTTATTAATTATCGCTTCTTTGTGCTGTTTGGTAATAGCAACTCGCACTATAAATAATCGTAGCATTTTACCAATTTGGGCAGGATTACTTTGGGTAGTAGTTAACTGTTCAGGGATTGCAACACATTACTTTTTTGTTCTCGTTGTCGCTGCTGAAGGTTTAAGTTTAATAGCTGTTATTTGGATAAAAAAACGGACAGAGCGCCAGGAAAAATTAGAGTTAGATTCGACTCAAGATTTAACCCTCAGTCCTCAATTACTAATTTCCAATTCTCTATTCCGAATCTACACGGTTGCTGCGGGTACGTTGGTGGGATGTTTAGTTTGGCTTCCGGCATTGCGTACAGCTTCTGAAAGTGAAATGACGCGCTGGATTTATGAGGGAAAAAACCCGATTGAATTGCTAGAACCAGCACCCAGAGTTTTAGCGTGGATGGTGACAATGTTGGCATTATTGCCAGTGGAAGGAGTATCTTTACTAGCGATTTTTGCCTCTGGTTTGGCATTGTTAATTTTCATGTTTTTTGCTTTGCCAATTTTGATTAGAGGTCTTAAAATTAAGTTAGGAGAATCAGATGGTAGCTTAATTACTCAAGTTTTAGGCGGGTTTATGTTGGGTGCGATCGCCATCTTTTTAGGGATTACCTACATTTTGGGTGCCGATCTAACTTTGGCGGCTCGTTATCAGTTTGTCTACTTTCCCGCTGTTATCATTTTGCTCGCAGTAAGTTTGGCTGTTTGTTGGGAAAATCAATACTTAGAAACAAACAATAAATTAAGTCAATTTTTAAAATTGCCAATTCTAGCGTTAAAAATAGACGGAAGAAAAGCAGTAACAATCATCTTATTAATGGGTTTACTTGGTAGTATGACAGTTGTTTCAAATTTTGGCTTTCAAAAATCCAAACGCCCCGATATTTTAGTTCCCCACATTGTTAAAATACAGTCAGCATCGCCAAAGATTCCTGTTTTAATTGCCACTGTTCGCAAAAGCCACTCAGAAACAAGAGCTATGATGGGGATAGCGTGGGAATTTAAACGTTTATCTAGTTCATCTTTGAGTACAAAGTCTCAACCAAATTATCCTCAATTTCTTTTAGCAAAAAAAGATAGTGATTCTCAAACTGCGACAGATGCACTGCACAAAACTTTAGCTCAAATGCCAAAAATTTTCGATTTGTGGACGATAAATTTTACAGCTTCAGTGGAAGGAAAAGGGCGAAACTGTACGATTGATTCGCAACCTCAACCCAAAATAGCTGGCTATAAATACCGATTTTATCACTGTTTATAATTGTAGAATTGGAGGATTATGACAATTTATTTCTACAGCTTCTATAGCGTTTCTCTGTCTGGTGAGGTACATAAACGATTCCCCTAAATCCTCCTTAATAAGCTATTCGCGAGGTAGAAGTGTCAACCTTAATCCTGTTTCCAATATTGGTAAGCCGCATAGGCTAAGGTGACAGCGCCGGTCACAATGGCCGCTTCATCAACCTCAAATTGCG
>NZ_JAUBQM010000004.1:161733-168922 GCF_036701245.1 Microcoleus sp. Pol14D4 | reverse complement strand
AATTATGGAATTCTCTACCTCCTGTATATCGACAATGTGCTGTTTGCTATACAGATTTTTGGGCTGCATATGCTTGTATTTTTCCTTCGCTACGCCATCAGCCAGTTGGTAAAGAGAGTGGAAAAACTAATCACATTGAAAGATTTAATAATACTTTGCGCCAACGTGTTTCTCGGATCGTAAGAAAGACTCTTTCATTTTCTAAAAAATTAGAAAACCATATTGGTGCTATTTGGTATTTTATCCATCATTACAACTATATTTTGAGCCAATAAATATCTAATCACTACATACTTATTACTACCTAATCTCTTTACTCTTCCTGCTTTTGTACCGCTAGCTGAGTAGATAAAAAAAATCCTATCTCTGGTGTCACATGAGTAAACACTTTATCTTTGACTGTTATTTCAATATCTTCTAATGTTTTCAATGATTCAAGGTCACAATCAGCATAAAGAATTGCCGAAATAGCCTCCACATATGTTTTAATTGCCTATTTTTGTTCGGGAGTCATGATTCATTAGCCACTAATTAAGACATCATTACTATTTTGCTCAACAATAGCTCAAAGCTACTATTCTGCTTTCTTTAAGCATTTATATTTATTGCAAAAGTGACACCCTCCCGGGAACTCTCCTCAAGAATGTCTTGACAGGAGAAGAGTTAGGTGTGATGATTGGAGTGAGTGCCAATGCGATTACATCCGCTAATTTCCGGTTGATTTAGGAAAAAATGAAAAGTACGATCGCCGATTCGATCCCAAAGAGCGATCGCACTTAAAAACCCCGACTTCTGTAAGCCGTCGGGATTCTCGCCTTCGCTGCCAAACTTTTCTAAACTGTCTTAGCCCACTCGATCCAAGTTTCCATCGGGCGGAAACCGACGGATTTGTAAAGCTTTGTCGCCCCCGTCAAACTGTCAGCATCGACGCTGAGTTTAGCTGTGTTTGCACCCGCCGCTTTCAACTTATGCAAACCAGCTAATAGCATCGCTTTTCCTAAACCCATTTTCCGAAAGTCGCGCCGCGTACCCAACAATTCAATCCAACCGTCTTTTGTGCCGCTGCGGGCGTTTTTTTGGGGTTTGATTTGACAGTCGCAGAAAGCAGCAAATTTGCGATCGCCCGAAACAGCAATCAAGTCTAATTCCGGGTGATAATTCGGATCTTGCATCCAATAACGCACGGTTTCCGCAGTTAAATCGTGGTGATTCCAGTGATCGATAAATGACTGGTTGAACATCTCTACCCAGGGTTGGATGTCTTGTTCTCCCGATACGTGAGTCAGTGCAAAATCAGCGGGGAATTCCGGCGCGGGAATCGGTTCGGCGAGGGATCGGGCCATTGTCCAATAATAGCGTTCGACCTCAAAGCCCTGTTTTTCTAACAGCCGCATCTCATCGGTTTGATCCTCCCGGCGGTAGGTACGCAATTTCGCGGGCAAATTCCGTTCTTTCGCCACTTCGCGCAGCCGCTTTTCTCCCCACTTAATTATGTCTTTTTCTAAACCTTCGCTACGTAGATTTGGATGCACGTAAAACCACAGACAAGCGTCTATTTCATTCTGGGAATCTGGCATATCTAGGAGTGCCAAACCGATAAGCTTGTAGTTACCATCTTCCCACAATTGCACGTCGCGGGCTTTGTCGAGTTTGGGTGCATCAAGTATTAGCTTGAGTTCAGTTGCTGAGACTTCTTCGCCGAGGCGATCGACTGCTTCGCAAGCGTCGATTAAATTTGCGATCGCGCACCAGTCAGTTTGGCCCTTGTAGGAGCGTGTTGTTAAAATATTCATAGAAAACTTGCAATCCGTAATTTCGGACTGTTCCTCTTAATTGGTATTGGCAAACAAGTACAGTGAATTTCTGGCAAAAATCCGAGTTTTTGATTTTTAACCGCTTCGGAATGCGGATAAACGCGGATGTAATGCAGATTTATTGTGGTGTCGATAAAACTCAGAAACCTGTTTATATCACCCAGGCTTTCAGGTTTTATCTAATTAGGCAATCATAAAAATTGGTTTGCCCTTCCGGGCTAGTTTTATATGTGAGTTTATGGCTGGATGTCGATGAGTCGCGCTCTCTTACGTTACCGAGCTTGGTGCTTAAGTAACTATTGTTTGAATAAAGTTTCTACAGCTAAGTAAAGAAGTTGTCACCCCCACCGGGTAGTTGATTTTTACTTTTGCTCTCTTTTACACTAAATCCTTTTTCAGGGATTTTTGCCTCCTCCTGTTAACTCGCCCGATCGGGGGAGGGGAGAAGTTGAACTTATTTAAAAGTTACCTATTTCAACTATAACCTGAGCCGTTTTTTTTGGCAAGTTTGAAATTGAGGGAATCTTGCTAGTATTAACGAGGCTGCCATTTGAGGGCAGGTGCGATCGTGCTTTTAACCAGCCGTCACTGTAATTTTTATAACGTTTTTCCCGGAGTTGGGGATTTAATTTTATCCAAACGTTAAACTAACGTTAAACTGTTTTTTCAGATTTATATGAGGTAAATATGCTCGACAACCTCGATTTAGATATCTCCCTCGATAAAGAAACCTACGATGCCAAGATAGAAGTTTTAATGAAACAGTTGCGATCGCTCCAACTGGCCTGCAGAGAAAAAAAATTGCCCGCAATTATCGTCCTCGAAGGTTGGGCCGCCGCCGGCAAAGGCGCTTTAGTCAAACAAATTGT
Source organism: Microcoleus sp. Pol14D4 (assembly GCF_036701245.1). Lineage (NCBI taxonomy): Bacteria > Bacillati > Cyanobacteriota > Cyanophyceae > Oscillatoriales > Microcoleaceae > Microcoleus > Microcoleus sp. Pol14D4. The sequence goes on along the minus strand of NZ_JAUBQM010000004.1, from coordinate 166,239 downwards.
GGGGTATATGGACCCGCGGGGGTTTGCCGTCCACCCAATTTGGCCGCCGTCAGATGTAGAAATGGGCTATCCTTTCCTGTGGCGGTTTTGGCAGAAACTCCCCGCCCGCGGCAAAATTGGTTTTTTCTACCACAGTTGGTACACTCACATTTTAGAAGACCGATTGTTCGATCGAGTCTCCGACGCCCAAGTACCCACAGTCATCAGGCAAATCAACGCCTTCGAGCGGCAGATGGTAGATGACGGCGCGGCAATCGCCAAATTTTGGATTCACCTGAGCAAAAAAGAACTCAAGCACCGGCTCAAAAAACTAGAAGACGACACCTTACAAGCTTGGCGAGTGCGACCCGAAGATTGGAAACAAGCCAAAAAATACGAAGAATACACAACTTTGGCCGAAGAAATGGTAGCCCAAACCGGCACGGGTTCGGCACCTTGGACGCTAGTAGAAGGCAATTGTCAACGCTGGGCGAGAGTCAAAGTTTTAACGCAAATGGCAGCGACAATTACAGAAGCCCTAGACAGACTGCCGATGCAATCTGCACCCGTGAAATTGCCACCTCAAGAAAGGTTGCAACCCACCGAACCCGACTTGCTGGCCCAAGTAGATTTAACTCAATCGCTGTCGCCAGACGAATACAAAGAGCAACTTCGCGAGGAACAAACCCGTTTTGGCAAACTGCAACAAAGCATCTACGAAGATGAAATTCCCGTGTTAGTGCTGTTTGAAGGTTGGGACGCCGCAGGTAAAGGAGGAGCAATCAAACGCTTGACCGACGTATTAGACCCCCGCAGTTACACTGTGAATGCCTTTGCGGCCCCGACAGACGAAGAAAAAGCGCACCACTACCTGTGGCGGTTCTGGCAGCGGCTGCCAACTGCCGGTAAAATCAGCATTTGCGATCGTAGTTGGTATGGTAGAGTGCTGGTCGAGCGAGTCGAAGGATTTGCCACTGAACCCGAATGGCGGCGAGCTTATCAGGAAATCAACGAATTTGAGGAGCAACTCACCAGTTTCGGTTGTGTCTTAGTTAAATTCTGGCTGCACATCAGTCCTGACGAACAGCTAAAGCGGTTTACAGAGCGGCAAAACAATCCATTTAAACAATACAAACTCACCGAGGAAGATTGGCGGAATCGGGAAAAGTGGAATTATTATGAAGTAGCGGTGAATCAAATGATTCAGCGCACCAGCACGCCGCTAGCTCCCTGGACGCTAATTGCGGCCAATAACAAGTATTATGCTCGTGTTAAAGTAATTCAAACGGTAACGCAGGCAATTCGGAATCAACTGAAGCGCCGATAAATTGGGATTGGTGAATCGGTAACAGGTAATGGGGAAAAAAGTAGGCAGAACAAAGCAGGCTTGAATTGTCAATTCCACCTGCGGCGTGCTCGATCCATTACCAATTACCAATCAACTATTACCAGTTATCAATTACCAATTAACTGTCAGCAATCTGTGACTGGAAGTAGCGGGTTTCACCCTGCAACCAATGGTTGATAGCTGACCGGAATCGAGCATTAGGATAAATGCGATCGGACTGCGTTATTGGCGAAAGTTAAAAACCCACCGATGCCCGTATTTCCTACCGCAGTTAAATTAGCGCTCGTTTCCAAAACTTCTGTACTAATTTATGAAGACACAGAATATTGCAAGATGCCAGAACTGTTAGCTCGCATTCTATTTCTATTCCTCCTGTTCTCACTGATCAAATCGTGGTGGGATCAATCAGGAGGCAAAGACAATCCCTTATTAGACCGGCTGCGCGTTTTGCTGCTGATCAGCCTTTTGATCCTAGCTTTTTTTGCACCAGACACCCCGGTCGGAGCAGCGATTTTCGGGCTCATAGCCTTCTTCTTTAAGCCGCTGGGTTTTTCCATCACTCTGCTGGTGATTGCATCGGCGCTGATCACGAACGGGGGCATCCGCAACCCGGCGCCGAGAATGATCCTGGCAGCGCTGCTAGTTTTGATCCTTTCGAGTATGCCAGTTGTCGCTTACTGGTTCGCGGAGCAAGCAGAACGGGATGCCGCTGCGGCCGTGCGGACAGTTTGCTGCGACGAAACCGCAGCGGCGATCGTCCTACTGGGCAAGGGAACCACTCAGCCTCACATCCCCAACCGAGTGGCGATTCAACTAACAGATACAGGCAATCGCCTGCCCTATGCTGCCGTTTTGTACAGAAAACAACTCGCACCGATGGTCATCGTTACCGCTGGCCCGAGAGACGAGTTGGAGGGTTATGTTGGTGAAGCTAAGGATATCGAGACTTTGCTGGCAAACAACATGGGCGTACCGCGCAGCAGTATCGTTCTCGACAATAACGGCAGCAACATACGCACCAGCGCTGAAGAGGTGAGAAAGATACTCGACAGCCGTGGCGCTGCGCGTAAAGTAATCTTGGTAACATCTGCTATTCAGATGCGCCGTGCCAGCCTCGCTTTTGCGAATATGGGAATCCAGGTGATTCCTAGGGCTACCGACTTCTACACTTTTCAACCCACCTCAGGAGGGAGATCCAGTAGACTCCGCTTAGACGCGGGAGATTTCCTGCCCAGTGCAGAAGCTTTGGTAACTACGACGCGAGTATTCGATGAATATTTCGGGTCTTTCTATTACTATTTGCGCGGCTGGCAAGCTCCCAGGGCCTAAAGTGGCAAGTTGCTGGTGTTTTTCTGAGGCAACAGCGACTGCTCCCCAGATTGGTTTAATATCTGATGAGAAGAAGACCTTTGTGGGGAGCTATATTTTTTTCTCATTCCGGCGGGGTCGCCAACAATCAAGTTTGCCATGAATGCAAACAATACCCAAAAGATAACTGGCTCCCACGGGGATTTTGTAGGCGCTGCTGGTGGGGTTGTGACAGATTCGACGTTAACTTTGATATCTAGTTTGCCTTCAATTTCTTTGCCCTTGAGAACTCCGTCCTTGCACACCCCCTTAAAAATCATGGGAGCGGGCTTTGGTGCTTCTGCTTTCGCTTCATCTGGCATTTTTTTATCCTGGTTTTGGTAGATCCGGTTGGATAGTACATTCTTAAAGGTTCGGGGGTTTTCCGGACAGGATTTGGCGAACTCTGAAAGAATTAAGTTGAATATGTACCCCGCCCCTTACTGGGGCTTAGACATCAGAATCTGAAGGCATTTCAAGCTAGTGCTTGTTTGTTTTGTGTAGCAGCATTGCCTTGAAGCTGCTACTTATCTATCTGGGTGAAGGAGAGGTTTTTATGCAAAGTACAGGTTTTTTATGAAAAATTTATTTTCCCCCGGCGCGCCGAAACGTCAATAGACTGAAGTTCGAGCTTGGTTTCTGTCGCCCAAGCAACCCGGTTTCTGGTCACAGAGAGCTGAAGTGACGCAATTCGGTTAATAAACCGGGTTTATGGCACAATATCGCGCCAGGAATGCCAATCTAAAATTTAAAATAATCGAAATAATCGAGAGTGCAAATATCCACCAGCAAACTATCGTCCTTGCAACCGGAACAACTGGCAGCTTGGGCAAAAGAGGCAATTAATCGCAGTAAATCCGGTCAAATCCCTGCGTACATACCTCTCCTAGCGCAAGCAAATCGACAAGGGTTTGCCGTGCAAATTCGGGCAATTGACGGTCAATTTTTGAGCTGGGGTAGCATTGCTCAAACATTCCCGCTGATGAGTGCAGTCAAGCCCTTTGTGCTGCTTTATTTGCTGTGCGAATTGGGCGAAAAAACGGTATTTAACTGCGTGGGCTGCGAGCCTTCGGAACTGCCTTTCAATTCCCTAACTCAACTCGAAATAGACCAAGGGAAGCCGAGAAATCCGATGATTAATAGCGGGGCGATCGCCCTAGCGTCTTTGATTCCCGGTGAAAATGCTGTGTCGCGCTGTCAAAACTTGCTCGATTGGTTAAATCAACAGGCAAACAGTCAGTTATTTGTGGACGAGTTAATGCTCGATTCAGTGAAGACAAATCCGAATCAAAATAATTGGAATCTCGCCTTAAAAATGGTAGAATCTGGTTATCTTCAAAACGCGGAAATTGCTTTAGAAACATACAATCGCGTCTGCTGTTTGTCGGGAACTGTGGAAGATTTAGCTAAGCTGGGGATGGTTTTGGTAAATAGTGGCGATCGACAAATCGGCGAAAACTGCCGTACAGTCAAAGCACTGATGGCAACTTGCGGCTTGTATGAAGCATCCGCCCGCTTTGCCCTGCGGGTGGGGCTGCCGGCTAAATCGGGAGTTAGCGGGGCAATGCTTTCGGTAATTCCGGGTCAAGGTGCGATCGGCTTTTACAGTCCGCCCTTGGATAAAGACGGAAATTCTATCGGTGGCTTATTTCTGTTAGAAAAAATAGCTAAAACTCTGCGACTGAGCGTATTTGATTAGATGAAATTGCACTTTAATTTACCCATTAATTTCCCCGACTAATTGGGTAAAATAATGGTTAATTGGTGAGGGTAATGGGGTCAAATCAATCCGACATAATATCACAACTAATGACTAATGACTAATGACTAAT